>JADGDY010000050.1 GCA_016744655.1 Bacteroidales bacterium
CAGATGATATGCCTCTTCTACCATATCTGGATGTTCAGAATACAACACAGCATAGCCAGTATTTTTACCTTTCTCTCTATCTAAATAGTTCCACAACTTTTGAAAGCTATCTATAGTGTTTTTAATTTGCTGAGATTCTGTTGCTTTTAGTTTCAAGCCAAAATCAGCAGCCGTTTTCTCCCCAGAAAGTTGCTCAAACCTTTCATGTTGATCCTCATTTAAGGTACGAACTTTACGTTGTATTTTTGCAATAATACGATCAACCTTGTTTTGAATCAAGTATTCGTCTTCTAATAATTTAATTTCTTCATTTAAATCAACAAATGTCTTTGTTGGCGAAGGAGCAACGGGTTTCATTACTTCTTCTTTAGCCATAATTTCAGTCACACCAACGGCATCATAAATTTTAAATATCTCTTTACCTATTTCATCACATCTACGTGTTGCTCTACCTACCATTTGATCGTAAAGAATACGAGAGTTCACTCTACGCAAAAATATTAAATTACATATGGGAGGCACATCAATGCCCGTAGTTAATAAATCAACAGTAACCACGATACTGGGGTATTGCTCGTTTTTGAATCTCTTTAATAAAATTCCACGCTTATGCGTATCTCCAACTATTAGAGTAATTGCATCATTATCTACTGGTTGCCCTAGCTTTTCAAATTCTTCTTTTAAAATACGAACAATGTCAGCTCCATGATCTTTAGTTGCAGCAAAAATTAAGGTCTTTTTCCGGTCTTCAGGATCTAAACCATAATCGGTAATGATTTTATTTAGAATCACACGGTTGAAGCTATCGTTAATCACCTTGCGATTAAATCCTTGTATTTCAACTTTAATCTCGTCTTCAGCTATTCCTGCATCTTTGATTTGATTCTCTTCAGGATCATAAATTTTCACGCCATCGCCTTTCTCCCAAACAATACCTTCTTTTGATAGTTTGGTTTGAAATACCACTGGTGGTTCAAAATCTATTAAATAGCCTTCCACAACTGCCCTGCGATAGGAATAATTATAAACCGGATTTCCAAATATTTCTGCTGTATGTACAGCCGGTGTTGCCGTAAGTCCAATTCTATAGGCATCAAAATGATCCAAAACCATTCTGTATTTACTTTGAAAGTCACGTTGATCGTGAAGTATTAACTCTTCTTCTTCCATTTCCTTATCTAGGATATAACCTCTATGGGCTTCATCAACCACGATACAATCGTAGTCGCCCACACTCGGAGGATTATCGGAATAAATGATTCGTTGAACCATACTTTGTACCGTTGCAAATTGAATTTTGGTATCCAATTCTGGAGCAGAACTGTCTAAATCTTGCAGATCATATATTTGAGCAAATGTTTGAAGGCTTTCTACTTTCACCTCTTTAAAAGAATCGGTAGCTTGAGTTCCAAGCATTGTTCTATCTACCAAGAAAAGTATTCTTCTAAATCGCTTTGCTTTTATCAAACGATAGCACATCCCAATCGTAGTTCTGGTTTTACCAGTCCCAGTTGCCATGGCCAGCAAGGCTCTTCTATCGGTATGGTCTGTAATAATTTTATTCTCAACAGCTTCAATGGCTTCCATCTGATAGGGTCTTAAGCCTAATCCAGATACATCAGTTAAATAATCCGCTGCCGAAGACTTTAAATCTTGCTCTCCTTGCTCTTCATCAAAGATTAATTTCTCTTTTAAATCTTGTGGCGAAAACCAATTGGGCAAAGCTCTATCCATATTGGTTTGCTTTCTTCCATCCCAATACCAAATACCCGAAGCTGTTTTGTGTTGTTCCAGATAGGGTCTACCATTGGTGGCAAACATAAAAGGCACTTTATACTTATCACTGTTTCCATGTTCTGGAAAAGTGATGTCATGAGTTCCATCTACCGCTACACTATAATTCTTAGCCTGATTAAGATCAGCACTTATGTTCTTGATGTGCTTTTTAGCTTCTACAATACCATAAAGTTCGGTACCAATAAACAATGCATAATCGGCCCATAGTGTGCCACAACGCCATTCGGCAATAGCCATATTCCTGCCTTTTTCGGGTAGTGTTTTCTTTATTTTTAAATTGAGTCTATCTGTATCACATTCCCAACCAGCCGCTCGCAATTGCAAATCTATCCGCTCACGTGTTTCGGCTTCGGTCTCCTCTAATTTGGAAAGCTTAATGCTTGCTTTTTGCTTACGTTCCTCTTTCTGTTCTTTAGAAAGTGCAGTTAGTTTGGCGAGTTTCTCTTGGAAGTTCTTTACCTCTGCCTTCGTCTGTTCCAATTCGGATTCCAGCTGTTCCAGCTTTTCTGAATCATTTGGCTGTGGAATGGGATCTAGGTATAGATATTCTAATTCTTCGTTTTCGTAAACAGAATAAAACCATTTAATGATTTTCAAAGTCTGCTTCAACATAAACTTGGCTTCAGAAGTTGTTCCTTCTCCGGTATGTGTAGCTTTATTACCCGACATTCTTACTTTATGAAACAAGCCAAGAACATCGAAAGGAATAATTCTGTTATAATCGAGTTGTTTTAAACGTTCGTTTTGAGTTATATCAGCCAAATCATCTAGCTGTTCAAACTCAATAATAAATTTGGTTAATTTTTCAACCAATAACCTTAATTTAGATAAGGAAGTACTTGGATCAGTGAATATATTACGTTCCGCCAGTTGTCCAATATTGGCTAATTGTGGGTATTCTTCTACAATATAATTAAAGTTAGATTGACTCATATGCTACTTTCTAGAAGTTCTTTAATCCTATTCATTGTGTTTGAGAATTGAAAAGGTAAAAGTAGAATTAATATCTCAATTTCAATAAAGAAAATGTTGTATTATATATATTGACCGCTTCTAATTTAGTATTGTTTTAATAATCCACAAAAAAAGAGCCAAACACATTAATTGCGTTTAGCTCTTTTCCATTATCTCATTTTAGCTGTCTGCTAAGTGGTTTATTGTTTAGAATATCTATCCACTTTTAGTTTTGAAATAGCGGCATCGATATTGATCGTTATTTTTTGATCACTTTCATCGTAGTTGGAAGTAACATAATCGCCCTCCTCATTCTTTTGGAAGTTATCTAATTCTAGGTCTACCAGGAATGATTTTGAATCTACTTTACAAGCAGCACCTTCTGGAATATCTATCCTTATAGAAGCTGCTCCAGCGTCTATTTTAATATAGGTTTCTTTCTGTAAATCGCCAATCTTCACTCTAATGGCAGAGGCTCCTCCATCTATATCCACTTTAGAAACCTTGAACTTTCTTAAGTCGGCTCTAAAATCAGCAGCTCCAATATTTAAATTCAAATCCCAATCTATTTTAGGATTTAGCTTGATAGAGGCTTTATTTCTATTGGTACCATTTTTTACCACACCATCCTCTAGGTCGATATGGATTTCGGCGGAATTTCCATTCATCACCATATTACCAGTATAAGGTCCAATATTGCTATAAGCTCCAAAGTCTATGATGTGCTCTGTGGTTGGCTCGTCGATCCTAAACTTACCTGCAGCTACATCCATATTTAGTTTGGCTTCTGTAATATTATCATCCTCTTCTTCATCAAAGATAAATGTATAATAGGTCTCTTCTTCGTCATCATAGTCATCATCGTCGTGGCCATAATCCATATGAACATTTTTATCGAATTTATCGATAATGTGATCTTGCCACCAAAATGTTTTATCACTTGTAGAAGCATAAACCAATGCAAATACAGCTATCAACAATCCCCCAACTGTTTTATAAACTGCTTTCATTGGCAAAATACTTATTCCCCACAGCACCAATAATAGGGGCCACAATCCTACTAAAGCCGAAAAGCTAAAGTTGATTAAATCCATATTATCAAGTATAAAGAGTCCACCAACGGCTACTAAAAGAACTCCCCAAAATATATTACGATTTTCCATGTTGATCAGTATCTTGATTCTTATTATTGTAATTTACTTTTATGATAGCCAATCCAGCTATGATAAGGGCTGCAGGCCATAAATACTCCCAGCTTAACCAAGGGAAGAAGTCATCGGCCAGAAAGAACATTCCTATCATTATCAATAGGGCTCCTCCAACTAGGTTTCCATTTTTTCTTCGCTTCATCACTTCTGGTTCCATAGGCTTGGCATCTTGTTTTGGTGTAAAAGGCTCCTCCGTTTTTGCCTCCTCAGCTTCACCGTTGAAAGGTTCTGCTTGGGGTTCCTGCTGATTTGCATTGGTAGATTGATTTTGGTAAAACTCAAAATCTTTTTCTGCCTTTGGAATGAATATCCACATTAAAAGATATATCAGAACACCGCCGCCACCGGTAAAGGTCAATACAATAAATAATATCCTGAAAATCACCGGGTCGGTTCCGAAATACTCTCCCAAACCCCCGGAAACTCCTCCTATCACTGAGTCTTGTAGACTTCTTCTTAATTTCTTTGTTTCCATGTTGTTTAATTTTGTCTTTTTGACGGCATTTTTAAAAAGAGGTTACAGTATTATATAGATGAGCGTGAAATATTTATTAATTGTTGGCTATTGGTTAAAATAAAGTAGTATTTAACTTTTGAACTGCTCAACCACAATTTTTCCACGCAAAGGATGTGCAAAGCTAAATCGCAAAGAACGCATAAGGAATTGAAGCGAAAAGATTAATCGGTAGCCAACCTTGAACATCAAACCTTGGAACTTTAATAAATATCACGCAAAGAAAATGCAAAGCTAGATCACAAAGGCCGCGGAGGGAATGGAGTAATTTGAATCTTGAACCCAGCTTGCCCCAACCCTAAAGGGAGGCTGGGTTTCAAGCATCCTACTTTTGAACTCGGAGTGCACAAACTTGGAAAAACATAAGGGATCAAAGCCTTGAGTATAGCGAAAGGATTGAGGCCCTGGTTCATTTTACGATAAGCCAAAAGAAAACCACAAACTCAGAGTGATACCGAACAGATGCATTATTCATACTAATAACCTGAGTTCGATTATTAAATAACTTCCACAGAAAGCCAATAATGCATCAGGTTTGATCTGAAATTCAAGAAGATATAGCGGACTATATCAATTGGATTTTAGTAAAAAGATGATGTATTATTGACTTTTCCCCAAGTGGATTTCTATAATTAACTCCTTTTCTTCATCAAATTTCATCGAGTTATCCCGATAGCTCTTCAAAAATTTGATTCGAATATGAGCTAATTATCTGAAACTGTGATGATATTTAATGTCGAACTCAGGTTAATAGCCATGGGTAAACAAGATTATGAGTTAAAATTATATTTCAGTTCTTATATGTTCATGCAAAAATTAGCAGGAAATCGCTCTCTATTCTTACGAGTCACCTGTTTTTAATACCAAGTGAGTATCCAGATCCAGGGACGCGATCCTTTACAAGACTCTCATCCCTTAGCTATGCCTAAACGAAGGAAGTTCAATCAAGAAAACTCCAAACCAATAAACTAAGTACTCTAACGTACTCTAAGTATTTCTCTCTCGTATCCTGAGCGGAGTTATTCAATTTACTCCCATTTGTTCTTAACTAAAGAGATAAAACATCCCCTACTCTCTATTTTGACTTCTCCCTCAAAATATTCTGAATCCACAACAGATAGGCAACTGTAAGTTCCATTGATAGTATCGTCCAACTTTAATTCCTCATCATTCAAAATCAGAGACGTATTATTAAGGGGTAAGATTAAACTACCCTTCCCATTAAACTCATCATAATCTGACCAGAATTCAATATATGATTCATAATAACCATTGCAGCAATTTATCAATAGATTATTCCCTGCTAAACCAGAACTGGAAAATAGGATTTTCAAAGTATCCTGTTCATTTTTAACCATACAAGCTTTTAGCTTTTCTGAACGAATAAGCTTGCCGTCAATTGAAATAGAAATACTCATATTTGAATAGTGCACACTATTATCAAGTATTTCCAAATTACTTTTAAAACAATCATTTGTGGTCTTCAAGTCCCTTTCAATATCAAACTTTTGTCCTGAACGACAAGAAAACAAAGTTATCGATACAATTATTACAAGAATAATCAGGTATAAAGAATTCTTACACTTCATTTTTATGTCTTTTCGCACCTCCATTGGAGGATATAAAATTAAACCTTACCATTTTCTATTAAAGCCAGGGACGCGATCCTTTACAAGGCTCTCATCCCTTAGCAATTCCAAACGAATGATATTCCATTAAAAAAACTCCAAAACCCCAACTCTAAGTACTCCAAGTACTTTAATATACTCTAAGCACCTCCACCATTCCACCTTCACTATGACCACCGAACTCTGGTGCATAGATAGATTGAATCTCTGCTGGCCCTAGGTTTAGCTTTCCTGAGATATTGGCGTTGAGTTCGTATTCTATCACGAATTTACCTTTGGGTAGGTGATAGATAAAATAGTCGGTGGCCACATCACCAGGAGCTTGATAATAGGAAATAGATCCTTGCCAATGATAACCTGACAGAGGATTCTGATTTTCGAAACCTGCTGGTAGATAATCGCGCAAATGCACAAAATCCATGGCTTGCTTATTATCTAAAATCATGCGAACCACTACTCTATCTCCTAAATTAATCTGAGTTTCATCTTCGATAGCCAAGAGTTCATTTTTACCATTATTGGTTTTGGCTACAAATACTTGCTTCTGCAAATGCACTCCACCTTCGTGGACATCAATCTCCGACATCTTCTCAAAATACTGATCGTAGAAAGCACCAAATATCATCCCTTTGCCTTCTTTTCTGATTTTAAAACCTTCGAGAGCTTTCGCAATTTCAGCGCCTTTCCATGTATATTTTACATAACCTGTTCCGGCAT
Organism: Bacteroidales bacterium; assembly: GCA_016744655.1. GTDB lineage: Bacteria > Bacteroidota > Bacteroidia > Bacteroidales > UBA12170 > UBA12170. The sequence continues at coordinate 6,819 of JADGDY010000050.1, forward strand.
TTCCATCTATCAATTGTTCTTCTCCATTAATCGTTAAATATACTTTTGGACTTTTTGATAATGCGGAACTACCATTGAGCATGGCAAAACAAGCTTGAGCTGTGGCTCTATTATCACCCCAATCGTTGGCTCGCTTTTGCTGCAATAACCAAAGCTTCATTCCTTCTGTCCAATCGTCACCTGCTTGTGCTAATTTGAAAAGCGATATCATCTCTGCTTGTTTTCTCACCGACTCGTATCGTTGAAAATCTCTCCAATAGATGCCATCATTTTCATCGCGCAAGGAAATATCTTTAAGGGCTGCAATTAATTCATTAGCCTCCTCAACATTACCATTATACCATAATACACGAGCCAAATTCATTTTCTGGCCCATCGATTTCTGATGTTTTTTCTCTTTCATTTTATTGAGGAAATAATCGAATGGCTTTTGTGCTTTTTTTAGAGGATGGCTTTCGATAAAATAAGCTCTTGCCGAAACTAAAGAATAAGCAGATCTTCTATATTTCTCTTGTAAAGCATCTTTATAAATGATCTCCATTTCATCATCCAAATATTTCACCAATTTCTTAATTAGGTTTTTAGTGGCAAAGTCTTTTTCAGGTTTTATGATACCAGCTTCAAGAAGTTGCCCCATTCCAGAAGCAATCTGAGTAGAGATATAAATATTTGTTGGCATTCCATCAATCCATGAGAATCCACCATTTGACTTTTGTAGTACATTAAGTTTTTCCAATGCCGATTCCAATTGATTATTCAAGGTGTTTTCATCGAAAAGTCTAGCTATGTCCTTTTTTCTGAGACTCTGACTTTCGGCATTAAATACCCAAGGTGTTTCTTCTATCATCACCTTCTTTAGTTCTGGATTTTGAAATAATTCCGACTCCAATTCCTCTGGTGAGGATTGTTGCCATTGCTTAAATACTTCCTGAATTTCTGGGTTTGTCTTCACAATATCGGAAGCCATGGCATGAATAAAATAATAGTTAAACCACGACAAAGCATTGGGCTTTTGAGGAGTATTGTAGTTGGGTAAAGCCTGCACCACATACCATAATGGGTTCGTTGTGATTTCCAGAGTGAGTTCATCTTGATTTGGTCTTTCTACTTCCCTTAAAGATAAATCTCTTGCGGTGATACTCTTTTGTGTGGAAAGACTAAATGGATAAGTATCAGTAAGGAAATGAAGCTGACTGAGTACAGGAAGAATATGCTCTTCGCCATCGCTATGGGAAGGCCCTTGCGCCAATATTCTAACAATAACTGCTCCTACTTCTTCAGGAACCTGAATTTCCCAACGGACTTCTGTTTGTCCTTTTGCAGAAATACGCACCTCTTGCTCCATTACTTGTCCACTAATAAACATATTTACTGGCTCTTTAGTAGCAGCATCTAATATTTCTAGTTTTGCATTTATTAATTGCTCCTCCTCTAAAAGATTCAGGATTTTTGTGCTTATGGTTATTTGGTCGCCACCTCTTAAAAAGCGAGGAAGATTTGGCATCACCATTAATTCCTTTTGTGTGATCACTTCTTGAGTGAGTTGACCAATTTCCATATCCTTGGTTGTAGCCATCACCATCAGCTTCCATCGTGTTAAAGCTTCGGGGCTGATAAAGTTTAATGAAACACCACCTGACATATCAGTCTTTAGTTGAGGATAGAAAAAGGCTGTTTCTTCTAGGTTTTTTCTTGGAGTTATGGGTTTAGGTTCTGCTTTTAACTCTTCAGGTTCTTCGCTTGGGACTAGAACTTCTTCATCAGATTGAATTTGAGGGGCAGATCCCGTTTTATCCCTTGTCACCATGCCTTCCATCATTGGCGTGGCACCTCCGCTTCCCATTTTAGAATACATCATTCTTGAGGAAGCTCTAAAAGACCAAGCCAATTCCAATGGATTTGGGTTTGACAAGGAATAATTAGAATAATTTGAGAATCTATTTCTAATTTCTGAAAAATAAGTATTCGAAGCTGTCCAGTTATAGGGACTACTTTTAGGATGATAAGGCCATAAAGTCCAGTTATTTTCTTGAAAAACATCTAAAGAAGCGTCGTACATGGCAGCTAATATTTCAGCATCCACTTTTTCACCATTATTATTCTTAATCTTTAATTTCCAATGCTCTTTGGCTCCTGGTTCCATAATTTTACGGAAAGTAACCAGCTCAACATTTAATTTTTTATTATCGAAAGGAATATGGAAACGCGCAGAGGCTTCATATAGCTGATTATCTGCAACAAAGAAAAGCTGAAGATTCAAACCTCCTCTATAATCTTCTGTAACAGGAATGCTAATATGATTTAGGCCTTTATTGGCTTTATACCAAGTAGAAGAAATTATATCGAAACCATAACTCAACTGATAATAATATTGAGGATTCTTTAAAGAAGTACCAAAACTAAAACGAATGGTGTCTCCTACTTTTGCATTTTGTTGATTGAGATAGCTAAAGAATTCCTCAGCAGAAGCTAATTTATTTTCTTTTGAAGAGAAAATTTTAAAGGAAGCGGTGTCTTTTACTAGTACTCCATTTTTGTCTTCAGTGCTCAAAGTCATTTTATAACTACCTACTGGTAAAGATTGAAATATGCTTTTAGGAATGATGGAATCAATTTCTGTTTGTAGAGTTTTCTCCAAAACTATGGCATCAACATTCAAAGCAGGTCTTTCAAGTGCAAATACATAATCCCTGTAATCCTTTTTCAACTTTTCGGAAGAAATGAGGAGGGTATCCACATCAGCTCTTACTAATCTTTTGAGTTTATCCTCTGTAATTAATTTCTCTAGTTTAAAGTGGATTTGGCTATTGAGTTTTTTACCATTTGGTGTTTCTGCCTTTACTTCCACATCAATAGCATGTTCCAAATCCATTACATCAGGTAAAGTAGTTGAAATGAGTATAGATTGCTTTCCTAATTTTATATTCAGGTTTGAAGTATGGGTTTCACCACTTTCATCAGTAACTTCCACTGATATTAGGTAATTAAACCAAGGCAGGAATTCCTTATCATAAGGGGCTAGAGCTAAGAAACTGATTTCAAAATTGCCTTTTTCATCACTAACAATTTCTCCTGCAGTAATATCTAAGTCTTGATGATTAGGCCAAAAACCCCAACGCCAAGGCAGATATACAGAACGACTTATCTTATATTTCACTTTCGCATTCTGTACTCCAATACCCGCAAAATAAGCCGCATTTCCTGTAATACTCACCTGATCGTTCAATTGGAATTCTTGCTCAGGGCTTTTAAGCTTTACTTCAAATTTTGGACGTTTATATTCCTCCATTTTAAAGTTTACACTTCCTTTGCCATCGGAAATTCTCATATTTCCAGTAAGACCAGAAAGAGGTAGTACAAAGCTTCCTGCAACAGAACCAAATTCATTGGAAGTCAGATTTAAAGTTTGTAAAACCTTTCCGTTGGCACTATATAATTTCACTTCTTTGCTCTGATTGGCAATAGGTTCCACTTGATTTTTCTTTTGAGTAATAAAGATTCCTTTAAAGTAAACCTTCTGTCCTGGTCGATAAATAGCTCGGTCTGTAAAGTAATAATGCTTCTCAATATCTCTAGCATTATCATGACGTTCTCTCACATATATATTTCCGCTTTTCCATTCATCTTGTCCTTTGGAAATTTTAAAATAAAACTGCTTACCATTCGCATTTAAAAACTTAAAAGAACCATCTTTAGCAGATGTAATAGTTTCCTCAAGGTTGGTGATATGGGTACGAGTAGAATATTCCCACTGACGAGAATATACTTCGATTTTGGCTTTATCAATAGGTTTTCCATTTTCTCTATCCACTAATAAGAAATGACCATCTTGCCCTCTAGCAATTAATTGAATACGACTCACAAAAAACTGCTTCAAACTAAGTTTATCTTTTTCATTATTAAAATCAGGGCTACTAGAGGTAATCATCATATAATTTCCTGTTCCCAATAGAGGTAAATCGATCAATGCAGATTTTTGGGATAAAAACTCTTTTTGTGAAAGAGTATAATTAAACACTGAAACTACAGGCATTGTCAAACACTCCTGTATTTTCTTGTTTTGATCTCTGTATTGTGTTTCCTCAAACTCACTATTGACTTCTACAATTTTAAACCAAAGCTTTGTAATATTGCGATATGAAATAGTAGCGAAAGCTGGGGAATTTGGTAAAAGAACCGATTCTAAATTTAAAGTTAAGTCCATATCATAGAGTTTCTTTAACTGAGATTCGAAATATTTGACCTCCCTTTCATACTTAATCATGGTTTTACAAATATCTTCGGCCTTTCTTAACTCCTCTTCATTTTCATATTGATTCGTATATCGATTCAATAGCTCTTGAGCTATATATTCACTTCCGACTTGTCCTTTATAATTATTAAATACTTCAGATAAAACCTTGAGCAACAATTGTTCTTTGTCATCGATTTGCCCTTTGATATCTAAAAAATCAATTCTTTTAGCTTCAGCATATAGATAAGCATTTGGTGTTTTATTTCCTTGATGTTTCTTAATTAGTTTTTGGAACAACTGAATCACTTTTACGCTTGAGCTCTTGGCTTCGTAACTATTGAAACTCACATTTAGGAATTGACTCGCATCCCCAAACAACATTACCTGATTTAGAATGACCAATTCCTCTTGTTCCAAATCAGAAAACTCGGAGGAGGAATAGAAGCCAATGGCTTTCCAGGCTACAAAATCGAATAAGGTAGGAAAAGTGGTATAATCATTTTCCTGATCCTGAAAAATCTCTTTCCAAGGTTCCGAAGGAGTTTTGGCTAAAAGACTTTCTTCCTTTAAAGCTATCATATAGAGTTTCTCTACCTCATTGGTAAAATTCTCTTGACTCCAAGCTTCTATATCTTTTGGCACTCGTCCACTCACATGCAAACGTCCTCTCACATCCCATTGATTTCGCTGATAATATTGCTGATACAAATCGGCTAAAGCTACTGACAACAAAGCTTTTTCTAGTCTATTTTGGCTTATTAGATTTTTTTGAATCTCAGCAATGGATTTCTTTAAGGCATCCTCCTCATAGTTATTTCTAAAATTGCTTTTATAAATCAAACTCTTCACTAATTGAACTGTGTTTTCCTCTTTTTGAGCTTGTAGAAAAATAGTTTGGCATTGTTTAGATGCTTGATCGTAGAGGCCTTTTTTTTCTAGTTCTTTTACCTGATCCCAAGATTTAGCATAATCTAAAGATTGAGCTATTAAGCTATTCGCAACAATAATACTTAAGGAGAACAATAGAATTTTCAGTGATTTCATAATTTGGATGTTTTATTCGGATGTGAAATTACAATTTTAATGCCAGATTTTTTCAAAGTCTTGCATTTTGTGTGTTTGGAGGCTCTTCTATGTTTCGCTACGCTGTAGCTTATGTTTTAAATTTAACCCTGTTTTTTATAGATGTTTTGGGACTCTGCTCCTTCCAGATGTATAAAAACAATTGCTAAGGTAAATGAATAGAATTTAAATTTATCAAATCCTACAAACTAGTTTTTTTTGTTTGCACATTCCCTATTGAGAGCAAAAAAAGGCTCTCCAAAATTGAAGAGCCTTTTAAAAACCTTATATCAAGCAGCTTACATTTTAATAAACTGGATAGTAGAAACACTATTCTTACCAGATAATACTAGCGTATATGCTCCAGAAGCTAGATCATCGAGGCTTAACTCTATCTGTTGTTTGCCCATTCTATAGGATTGACTAGAAATTTGACTAGCTTTTCCGAGAGGATCTATTAATTGAACTGTAATCACCTGCTCTTCTACATTGTCAAACTTAATATATGCTACTTCTTGAACTGGATTAGGATAGAAATCTAGTTCGATATCTTGTTTTATTGAAGACACATCGTTTATTAATCCCATTGCAGGAAAAACAATATAATCAACCCATGCTTTATCGCTACCAGATACAGCACCAACATCTTTAGTATAGGACCATTTAAATGAATGAGAGCCTAAATTTACAGGATATGATTTTCTTGACCAATTTTCTTCACCAGACCATTTCTCAATTTCAGTTTCATCAATGAAGAATCTAAGAAAATCATAACCCTCTTCTGAGGATACTTTATAATAAAAGCTAATACTATCATTACTCAAAACTTCGATATTGATATACATTTGACTAGATTTATTATGATCAATATTACCAGATTCAACACATGTAGTTCCTTCATAAGGTTCTGTTGTAGATATACTCCAAGCTTCGTCACCAGCTTCCTCCCAATCATACTGATTAAATCCTTGGGACTCCCAATCTTCAATTTGTAAACCTACAGACAAATAATAATCCATATTAGCTTCATATGCTTCTGCCGACACATCCATTATCAGATGTGCAATATCTCCAATGTTTGCGCTGGTAGATACAGAAACCTCATAATCCACATCTATTTCTTCATCTGGTAATAATGCATCATGTGTTTGTGTACCATTATTAATGGAAATAAAGTCTGTTTCAGTAGTTAAAATACTATTTAACGAAGGAGAAACCGAAGCCCCCTTATTAACAACTTTAACACTAAACACAACAGATTCGCCTGGATCGAGTCTTCCATTATTATTTCCTGATTGGTCGTTTAAATGAAAAGCGACACATTCAAGAGCTGGAGCCAAAGCATTAATTGTAATTTGCCCATTCCATGTACCGTTATCACCTACGAATTCAAGCTCGAAATCAATAGCAGTTCCATTTTCAATATTATCTGAAACTGTAATTTCAAAAGCTGCATCCAGCTCTACTGTCCCATTTCCTAAGATATTTCCCATATTCGCAGTCGCATTATTTAGGCTTATATTTGAGTTAGAACATGTTAAATTTGCAACAACATTCTCCGCATCAGTAGCACCAACGTTTTGAAGGTTTAAATTTAAGTTTACTGTTTCTCCATAATCCAACTCTCCATTATTATTTCCGGAAGTATCGTCAATTTCACATTCTGCTAAAACTACATAAGCACCTTCTGCAGGAACAACTTGCACTTCAAAAGATTGAGGAATCATATTATAACCTGTAACCCATAGCGTTGCAGTTCCCACATTTGTAAAAACCGGACTCAGCTCCAATTCTAATGATCCACTAGTTGGAGAAGTTTCAGACCCATGAAATACACCATCCATTAGTAATGTTGCATTAATCTCAGTTGGACTATCTCCTGAAGCTGTAGAAATTTGAATATTATATGACTCTTGACCTATTACAATAGTTGAAGGATAATTAACCACAACTTCTCTTGGCTCAGCCGTCCAAATACCCATAGCAGGATCTCCTAAAACATTACAATCGTAGAAACACCAACGTAAAGCTCCTTCTTCATGTTGACCTGGCGCATTAACAAATGAAGCAGTTTCGTATTTTGAAACCATATGAGTCATTCCAATTCTATAAAGACGATCGGTATATAAGGCATTCACAAACTCTCTATGAATGTGAGCAGATGGCCCTTCTGTTTGTCCTTCATTAAACCAACCATATCTAGAGTTACCTACAAATGCAGCAGCAAAATTATCTATTTTCACCATTTGTTCGGCTATACAATCACTTGCATCGAAACTACCGCATATACAACCATGAGTATAAATATTAGTAAACTGATGATCAGTTCCATTGGCACCAGAGAAAGCATTATTCGTGATATCACTGGTATAATATTTCATTACTGTATTTTCATTTGCATGACCCACATGATGAACAAAGTTTCTACCTTGATTTATTTGACTGGTTAAATCATTACTATTCCACGTAGACTCTTTATCGTATAATTTAGTAAAAGTATTACTTTCAGGAATTCCTGTAGTTTCATATCCGTTTTCATTTTGATATCCAATGGCCAACTCTAAATAATCGGAACCCCATGTTATTGGATCATCATACAAATGCTCTCCAACCATTAAAGGATGCGCTAAATCACCCAATACTGGATTCGATTGATATGTAATGGTTTTATTTAGCATACTTGCTAATTCCGAAGTGTTTGAAAAAGAAAAACGCGCTACAGCAATTTCTGGTAACAAATCATCTTCATCAATTTCTCCCCATTTATTATCACCATCGGTATTCCAATTTCCATCGAGGGCAGAATAATACAAATCAGATGGAATATTACTGTCTTCATAAACAGAAGATGATTGAACAGCACAATAGAATCCTCTATAAGGAATGTGTTCTACATCTCCACCCAACATTACATAGCTTATACTATTGGTGGTATATTCTTGAATGATATAGTTTCTAATTTTCTCTTGTGCATCTTGTCCACTTGCTTCAGTTAATATTTCTTCTTTACTCTTTACCACTGTTTTCAATCCTCTTATTGTGTAATGATTTACCAGCCCATCAAATTCGCTAACAAATTCCTCTGGAGTGATGATAAGGTAGTCGTAGTTGGTAGATTTGGTGGAAGCTGTTTGTGGGTAAGATTTAAGATAATTAGGATTTTCTACAAAATGAGAAATGCTTTCATCCGATTTAGAGTTTAATAGTTGAAGGGCTGCTTTCGCCTTTTTAGTGCTTTTGGTTTTAATCACTAAACTAACTTGACGATAATAGTTGATTTCACCCGATTTTGGATGATATACAAATGGAGTATAATGAACGGTACCAATTCCATGTCCAGCCCAAAACTGCGTATTATGGCTTTTATTTCCATTGCTCGGATAGGCTTCTTCTGATTGGTATATACTAATATCTTTAGCAAATTCTCCAGATTTACCTTTGCTAATAGGTTGAACATATTGTTTTGGCATCAATTGGTAATTCCCTACCAAGGTTACCATATCGAGACCTATAAATTCTACAGATTCTATTTCCTCCCCTGGAGGCAATACAAAATTAGCAACATACCAAGGTAATAGAGGCTGTCCTAAGATCGCGGTATTAAAAGCCCCAACAGCATCTATCGTAAAATAATTGCTTTTGCTTGCTTTAACTTGAAAATCGTTATAAAAGTAGGTTTTTTCAATGGTTTCTGCATGAATTTGAATCGTAAGAAACAAAATCATGATTAGAGATAAAGTTTTTTTCATGTGATAGGAGTGTGTGTTTATAATTTCAATAATGTCTTTCAAGAAAGACATGTATGTGACTCCCACAAAATTAGGAAAGTTGTATCGCCTATAAAAGGATATTATTTATTTAGTGAAGTTCTAAATAATAGAACAGCAAAACACAAGATTTAAAGCCAAAGAAAGCCTAATGATACTCTTGAATACTATCTATTCGCTCTACCTTTTCAACACCTCGAAGTTCTTTGATATTCCTCATGAGTTTAATCAAGCTTTTGGTATCATTAATATAAAGCGTAATGGTTCCATCGGCATAATTCGCGCTGGTTGTGAAGTGAATAGATCGCATATTAATGCCATAGTTATCAGAGATCACATTGGTGATATTGCTTACCAATCCTTGAGAATCGGAGCCCGTGATGTGAATGCCCGCTAAAAAACCTACTCTTTCACCAAAATTCCATTTGGCTTTAATGATTTGCTTTCCATAGGTAGACATCAATCCAATGGCTTCCGGGCAATTGGTTCTATGAATAGAAATAGGTTTTTTATCGATATTAATTCCAATTACATCATCACCAGGAATTGGATTACAGCAATCTGCAATTATATACTTCAAATCCTTACCCTCAGCATTTTTATCGAGCATGAGTTTCTCAGGATTCTTCTGAATAGCTTCTGTAATGGTCTCCTCTAGAGTTTGGGGTCCTGTAGTTCTGTTGGTTAAAAACGAAGGAAGAACACGTTGCCAGAGTGATTTCTCACTTTTCTGAAGACATTGCTTAATCTCAGCTTCTGTTATTTTTCCTGTGACCACATTATGGAAAAAATTGAGCTTAGATTGGCAACGCAAACACTTCATTAATTTCTGCAAGGACTCATTATTATACTCTGTATTGTAATTTTCAAAGAGGCCATGAAGGATTTCTTCCCCTTTTCTTCTGTTGGCTTTCTTTAACTCTTTTAGAGAGTTTTTAATTTGGTTTTTCGCTTTTGAAGTGATTACCCATTCGAGCCAAGACTCTTGCGGAGAATGATTATCGGAGCTGATAATTTTAACGATATCCCCGGGCTTTAAGTGATGATTTAGAGCAGTAATTTTTCCATTTACCTCAGCTGCCATACATGTATTTCCTAGATCTGTATGAATGGCGTAAGCAAAATCGATGGGTGTACTGTCCTGTGGTAACTTTTTCATGTCACCTCTAGGAGTAAACACCATAATCTCTTTAGCAAACAGATTGAGCTTGAATTCTGACATAAAATCCATAGCATCGATGTCCTTTTTCACTAACATCTCACGCACTTTAGCTAACCACTCGTCGAGCCCACTTTCAACCTTATTAATATCTGATTTATATTTCCAATGAGCAGCATATCCTTTTTCAGCAATCTCATCCATTCTGGTGGTTCTAATCTGAACCTCAACCCATTTACCTGATTTACTCATTACGGTAGTATGCAAACTCTCGTAACCATTTTCTTTAGGAGTAGAAATCCAATCACGAAAGCGATCCTCATTGGGGAAATAATAATCTGTGATAATGGAATAAACCATTAAACAATCTTTCTTCTCGGTTTCAGGTTTAGAATTAATGATTACTCTAATTGCAAAAATATCATAGATCTCACTAAAAGGAACTTTCTTGTTTTGCATCTTTTTCCAGATGGAAAAAGACGACTTTTCACGATCCAATATTTTATAATCGTAATTTGCTTTATTCAGTTCTATCTTTATCGGAGTTAAAAAGGTTTTAATGAACCGCTTCCTTTCTTCCTCCGTTTCTTTCATATTATCCACAATCATTTTATGAGCTTGTGGATCGGTATATTTGAAAGATAGATCTTCTAATTCGGTTTTAATGGCATATAAACCTAAACGATGAGCTAAAGGAGCAAAAAGATAGTTAGTCTCCGAAGCAATTTTAAGCTGCTTTTCGTGAGGCATACTTCCCAATGTTCGCATATTATGCAAACGATCGGCCATTTTCACTAAAATCACACGCACATCTTCAGAGAGGGTAAGAATTAGTCTTTTGAAATTTTCCGCTTGTTCAGATTCCACATTACTTTTGCGGAGCATTCCTTTAATCTTAGTAAGACCACTAACAATCATAGCCACTTTATCGCCAAATAAAGCTTTTATGTCTTCAATGGTATAATCGGTATCTTCAACCACATCATGAAGCAGTGCACTTACAATACTTTTTGTTCCTAAGCCTAACTGTTCAACACAAATTAAAGCCACATGAAGAGGATGTAAAATATATGGTTCACCACTACGACGGCGCATTCCTTTATGCGCTTCATTGGCAACATTAAAGGCTTTACGAATGATTTTAGCATCGCTTTTATCATCCTTTTTGGTTAATCGCATCCTTAAAATTCTGCGATAAAGCCTTAGTATTTCTTGTTTTTCTTTTTCTTCATCAATTATATACATCTGCAGCGGTTTATGTAGTACACAAAGATAGCCAAAGAATCAAGAATAAAGAACGGTTGGTAATGGAATTATTTGTTAAGCATAGACTGCGAAAACAATTGAATCAAATCGATTGCATCTTTTCCGTCAAAGAAGAAATAGCAATTTTCATTTTCTCCTCCACTAATTGGTAGGTAATATTGGGCTTTCCTACGAAGATAAAAACCAGTGCCAATCGCTTATTTTTTTCAATAAGAACATCATGAAGAGGGTGTTTATTTGTACGATATGCTTCTCTAAATAACCTTTTTATGTGATTTCTTCCTACCGCAGTTCTAATCCGTTTCTTACTCACACTAATCATATATTGAGCTGGATGATTTTCATCTAGATCTACAATCTGATAGAGTACTTTAAATGGGTAGGTAAAATCAGATTTACCCGATTCAAACAAAAGCCTGATCAGCTTTTTGCTTTTCAGGCTTTCAGTTTTAGGTAAAGTATTTTTCATGAAAACGAATTTTCACTTATGAATTCTTCTGAATATATTCTTCTAAAGCCATCGTCATAGATGGGGCTGTTTTAGTTGGCGCTTTAATATCTAATCTAAGATTCGCATCAAGCACTGCTTGTGCTGTAGTTGGTCCAAAACAAGCTATAATAGTTTCTCCCTGTTCGTATTTAGGGAAATTCTTGAATAATGAATTTACTCCAGTAGGACTAAAGAAAACTAACATATCGTAGCTGTTGATATCCATGTCAGTTAAATCACTAGCTAGTGTTTGATAGATTACAGCTTTGCTATATTTAAGCTTATTCTTCTCCATTAATGTTGGCAAGTCTTGCTTGTAATCATCAGAACATGGTAAAAGGAAGTTTTCAGATTTATGTTTTTGGATGATTTCCAAAACTCCTGCAAAGTTTCCACGACCATAAAAAATCTTTCTCTTTCTATAAGTCACATATTTTTGAAGATAATATGCTATGGCTTCAGAAACACAAAAGTACTTCATGGTATCTGGAATTTCTAAGCGCATATCTTTTGCCATTCTAAAATAATGGTCAATAGCATTTCTACTGGTAAATATTACCGCAGTATGTTCTAAAAGATGAACTTTATCTTTTCTAAAGTCTACGGCACTCACTCCTTCAATCGTAATGAATTTTCTAAAATCGATGTTCACCTTGTGTTTTTTAGCCAAAAGGTAATAGGGTGATTTTTCGACATCAGCCGGCTTGGGCTGTGATATTAATACATTTTTTATTTTCAAGGCGATTAATTTTTGTGTTAAATCTATATCTTCTTAATGATTATTTATAAGCCATTTATATGCCCATAGTATCGGTAAAATTTCGAGGCTGCAAAGGTATAAAAATATATACGATTTAGAAAATTGACTTTGATTATATCCTATGATCACTCCCCTAAAAAGCCTAAAAAGCCAAAACAGAACCAATATCCCTATGGATATCCAAAGGAAAATTATCATTTGACTATAGACATAAATAACAATAAAAGGGAGCTGAAATAAACCTGAAACCCCTATCATATATAGATGATCGGAGAAATAAGATTTAAATGCTTTTGCACTATTAAAAATGAGCGACAATGTTTTTTCAATAAAAATCTTAAAAACAAATAAAATACTGATTATGAAGGCAAATACAAGGAATAAATAATCTAAATCGAGCTTTAAATAATCCGGATTTAGAAAGAAATAAACATAATATGCATACACTACTGATGAAACTGGGGCTAAAACATTGCCCGTATTTTGAGTTAATTTTTCAAAACTGACTTGATCTAAACTTTCAATCTTAAACAAGCCTTTAAAAGCTTCTGAGAAATTAAAATTAAATAAAAAACGAACGATAATTAAATAAACAATAATTCCAACAAATGTGAGACTCAACCAATCGGTACTATGGGTTTCTTGAACAGAAGTATTGAGTTTTTGAGGATCTATTTGCCCTTCGAACGCTACAAAAAGATTGGTATCCTTTATAGGCATACTATCATTTATTAGAACCAATGAATCTTTTAAAGAATATGTAAAGGTAGAATCGTTCAAATATTATTTTTTTGCAAAATTATCAATTCTTCTATTAATGAAGCTCTGAAATGGAAATAAAAAAAACGATTTTGAAAATAAATCCCAAAATCGTTTTCCTTTTAGTATTTGACTTATTTAGAATTTTATTCCAAGTCCTAAACCAAACATTTCTTTGAACTGTGTTCTTGGGCCGAGTGGATTTCCACTTTTATCGTTGATTATAATATTATCATCATAAATTAAACCGGTAGTTAATTTAGCAGATAACCAAGAGTTAACAGCCATATCAATAATCACATCCCATCTTACTATGATATTCTCTGGCTTATATAAATAGTCACTAAAAAGCTCAAGAGTAGTTTCAAGATTTACATTTTTGGCAATATCTTTTTTGAATGCTGCTTTAATAGATGCACCAAACTGAGTTTTCATCATTTCACCATCTTTAATTTTCATTCCGGCAGTATCATATTCTGCAGGTGTAACACCAAAAGCACCTTCATCGGCTAATCTTTGGTCATTAACAACTACAAACTGAACTGTTGCAGGACTCATAAATACTGAGAAATATTCTACAGGCTTATAAGTAAAACCAGGACCAAACCCGATATAACCAGGAGCCATAAAATTTGAGATATAAACTGAATCGTTATCTCCATCAAAACCTTCAGCAAATTGAGTTTTAAGGAAGGCATTAAAACTGGCATCCCAATTTTTGCCAATCTTGCGACCATATAAGGAACTTAAATCAATTTTGTCTTCTGTCTTCTTATAATCGTCTTGTAAATACTGAAGACCATAACCAAGGATGAATTTGTTTTTCCAAGAATTACTACCGTCATCATAACTAATGTCGTAATTTAGTAAGGTAACTCCAGATAAGGAATTATCACCACCAGCAGCCCAATTCGAAAAATTTACCTGATTAAAATTGATAGAGAAATCTCCTGCTCTTGTCCAGCGACTAGTAGAATCGTTTTGAGCAAAAACAGATAAACTCAAGATAGATAGAATAATAATTGAATAGATTTTTTTCATTTCGATTTTCATTTGAATAATTTATGGCTAAGTCTTAAATAAGACCAATAGGAAATGAAATAAAAGTGATGCATAATTTCAAATCCAAATAACCAAATTTTTGATATAATTTTGTTTTTCATGGCAAAAATAAACAATTTGAGTTTCTAAGCTTTATTTTATTCGATTTTCCTATAGTTTTTGGAAAAAGCGGTCTAAATATTCGAAAAAACTCCCAAATTATTTTGTCAGGTTAAATAAAAATAGCAATTTGGCGCCCTGAAAAAAAATAGGCAATATGTCAAAGATAAATGCTGCAATTACCGGAATATCAACGTATGTTCCAGAATATATTTTAACTAACGATGAGCTATCTACTCTTGTTGACACCAACAATGAGTGGATTATGTCAAGAACTGGGATTAAAAAGAGACATATTTTAAAGGGTGAAGGCAAAGGTACTTCCGACATAGGAGCACCTGCGGTTCTTCAACTTTTAGAAAAAACCAATACAAAACCTGAGGAAGTTGATCTTCTCATCTGTACTACAGTAACACCAGACATGCAATTTCCTGCCACTGCTAATATTATTAGTGATAAAGCAGGATTAAAGAATGCTTTCAGTTTCGATTTAAATGCTGCATGTAGTGGTTTTATTTTTGGATTACAAACTGCACGTTCATATATTATGAGTGGCTTATATAAGAAAGTTGTTGTGGTTGGTGCAGATAAAATGTCGTCAATAGTTGATTATACGGATCGTACTACCTGTGTTTTATTTGGTGATGGAGCTGGAGCAGCTTTACTTGAACCTACTACGGAAGACTTCGGAATAATTGATGCAGATTTACATGCGGATGGTGCTGGAAGAATACACCTACACCAAAAAGCTGGCGGTTCAGTAAAACCTGCTAGTCATGAAACAGTAGATGCTCGCGAACACTTTATCTATCAAGAAGGTCAACCAGTATTTAAATCTGCAGTTTCCAATATGGCTGATGTTTCTGTTGGCATGATGGAAAAACATGGTATTAAACCTGAAGACTTAGCTTGGTTGGTTCCACATCAAGCTAATTTAAGAATTATTGATGCTGTTGCTCGACGCATGGGAATTAGCCCTAAACAAGTAATGGTAAATATTCAAGACTACGGTAACACTACAGACGCTACTATTCCTCTTTGCCTACACCAATGGGAAAGTCAATTAAAAAAAGGTGATAATATTATTCTGTCTGCCTTTGGAGGTGGATTTACTTGGGGTGCTATTTATGTGAAATGGGCCTACGATGGTGCTGCTGTTGCAGACAAATAGCCTCTATTACAACTAAGATATAAGGAAACTTTTTTTGTTTTCATGGTAAGTCGCTCTTTTGAGCGGCTTTTTTTGTGCTTTATTTATCCGATCGTGTTTCTTATACCAACTAAAAACCATATTGAGTGATATAAATTGTTTCTCTTACTTTTCTAAAGAAAATATTTAGTTCGTGATTTAATATTTTTATTGGAACTCATGATTGCTAAAGCAATTCCGTAGCTATGGCTATGTAAAGATTTTATTTCTCAATTAAAAAAAATATATTCCGATTTATTTATCCCTCATACGGATATTTATTTGGTATTATTGGTGAAAAAACCTAGCAGATAAACTAAACTTTTGAATATTCAATTTAATTACTAATCCTTAAAAAAATGAAGTTTCATATTAATTCATATAGCTTTCCAATTTAATTATCACTATATTTACAATACAATCAAATAATTATTATTACAGTATTTGTCTTATTTACTGACCCTTATATTAATTATTGATTATTTTTTTGGTCTATTTCACATTTTTAGTACAAAGAGTTTATAAAAATATTATTTTTGCGCCCACAAATAAAGTATACTATATGTTTCATTATCGCATGCAAAATCAAAACATATCGTGGCAACTAGTTATCACCTTTATGATAATCTTAAGTTCGTCATCAATAGCAAAAGCCCAAGACATCAGCCTTTCCGAAGCTATAGCTTATGGAATAGAACACAATGAAGAAATTCTTAGGCAAAAAGAAGTGGTTTTACAAAAGGAATACGAACATGCAGCCATGAAAGGGAACTTTCTTCCCAAAATCACAGCAGCCGGAGGGTATACCTACCTCAGCGAAAACATGCAAATCAACACGGAACAAATTAAAGGTTCCTTGGATGATGTATTATCAAAATATGGTGTTGCTGTTGCCAATCAGATTATACCTATAGAAACCTCCCCAGAATTTCAACAGGGATTATACAATTCTATCAATAGCAGCTTAGGGAAATTACCGTCCTATAATATTGAAATCGACAATCAGCACATGCCTACAGCAAATATTATTGCTACTCAACCCATTTTTATGGGTGGGAAGATTATTGCTGGAACCAAGTTTGCAAAAGCAGAATCTGATGAAGCCAGCTATGAGTTGGTAAAAGTGAGTAATGAAGTTACTCAAAACATTATCAAGAGATATCTTGCAGTGGTTTTATTACAAGATGTGGTTGAAACCAGAGCTCATGTTCTAGCAGGAATGAAAGAACACAGAAATGAAGCTGAAAAAGCCATTGAAATAGGCGTTGTTCCACCTCATGTTTTACTCAGAGCGGATGTGGCTGTTGCTGATGCCAAAAGAAAGATGAATGACGACAAAAACAATCTCAAATTGGCAATGTTGGCATTAAAATCAGAAATGGGTATTCAAGGTGATACTACTTTAGTCATCAGTGATAAAATGAAATACCATTTAAACACCATTGCTTTAGATTCTTCTTTGCAAGATGCATATGAAGCCCAACCTATTTTTAGCATTTTGGAGCAAAAAAGAATTATGGTGCGACAAAACTACAATGTAAAGCGCTCCGAAATTCTACCCAAAGTTGTTGCATGGGGGGAATATGGTTTCTTTAGAGAGGAGCTTCCTATTATTCAACCTCCTGTAATGTTAGGCATTCAAGTAAAGATGAATTTATTTAATGGTTTGAAAAACGTTAACGAGATGAAAGCAGCTAAGCACTTAGAAATGGAAGTGGATTATGCGGAAGATTATGCTCGAAACCAAATTAAGCTATGGGTAAACAAGTCTTATATCAGTATATTAAATAGCCAGAGTAAATACCAAGAAATCCAAACGGTGATTGCCATGGCTGAAGAAAACCTAAGAGTTAACAAAAAACGCTTTTCCGAAGGGTTAACGCCAAGTCTAGATGTTCTAGATGCTCGATTATTACTCGAAGGTGAATTGGTAGAAGAACTCGTTAGCTTATACGACTATTATAACGCCTTGGCCGATTTTTATACGGCAACTGCACAACCAGAGAAAATATTAGAAATCTTTAATCAGAATTAAATTTTATTTGCTCCTCTGAGCCGATAAATCTTTAAATAAAATACCATTTAACAATGAAGATAAAAACGAATTATTTAGCACTTACCATCCCAGTTATTATTGCCGCGGTTGCCATTTTCTTCCTTTATAAGCATAGCAAACAACAAGAAGTTGACTTTCTATTAGGAGTTGCCGAAACTAAAGTTGTTCATGTGGCCTCTGAAATTCCTGGACGTATTGATAGCATTCTGGTTGAAGAAGGAGATTTAGTAAAAAAAGGACAAGTGTTAGCTATTTATGAATCCTCTATTTTAAACGCTAAACTAGGGCAAGCACAAGGAGTTTTAAATGCAGCTGATGGATTAGTGGACAAAGCTAAAACAGGAGCTAGAGTTCAAGAAAAAGAAGCAGCGAAAAGTCAATTTGATATGGCGAAAAGCCAATTCGACTTTGCAGAGAAAACCTATAAAAGATTCCAATTACTTTATGCCGATAGTATTATTTCTAGCCAAGAAATGGACGAAATGGAGTTTAAGTATCAAGCTGCAAGGGACCAAATGAAAATGGCCAAATCGGTTTATGATATGGCTGAAGAAGGTGCAAGAAAAGAAGATATCGCCATGGCCATGGGAAAATACGAACAGGCCAATGCTGTTTACAAAGAAGCTCAAGCCTATCATGAAGAATTAGAAATTAAAGCACCGGTGGATGGTGAAATCAATAATCAGATTGCCGAAGAAGGCGAAGTAGTAGCAGCTGGATATCCTGTTTTCAGCATACAAATTCCAGAAAAGATATATGTGATTCTTCAATTGAAAGAAAAGCTGATGCCCGAATTTAAAAAGGGAAATAAACTAACAGGATATATTCCTGGTGTTGATGTGGAAGCAGAATTCGTGGTTTCCTATATTGCTCCCATGGCTGCTTTTGCCAATTGGGTTCCTTCTC
Source organism: Bacteroidales bacterium (assembly GCA_016744655.1). Classification (GTDB taxonomy): domain Bacteria; phylum Bacteroidota; class Bacteroidia; order Bacteroidales; family UBA12170; genus UBA12170. Next base: position 25,628 of record JADGDY010000050.1, read on the forward strand.
GTGAAAAAGGCGAATTCGAGATGAAAACTTTCGAAGTGCACCTTCGTCCAACAAAACATATAGATGGTTTTAGACCGGGTATGACTGTAAAATTTGACAGATAGCTCCATGCGAGGATTCCTTTCGATCATATGGAGAGAGCTCCAATATTTATATACCAGCAGAAGTGGCGTATTGCTTCTTCTTGTGGTTCCTATTCTTGTGTATTTCCTTTTGAATAGCCTGTATGGCAAAGGAGTTATACATGATATTCCAATTGCCGTTTACGATGAAGACCATTCCGAGATTAGCCGAACTCTTACTCGTTTTCTAGAAGCCTCGCCTTACCTAACAGTAGCTCAGCAATTCACTTCTGAGGAGGACATGCAGGAAGCTTTTCAGTCAGGGAAAGTACAAGGTATCGTTTATATTCCTCACGATTTGGAGAAGCAGATTCTAAAATCACAAAGTCAGAAGGTGGTTATTTATACCAACTCCAGCAATATTGTTTATGGAAACCTAATTTATAAGGCTGGCTCAGAAATTGTAATCACAACCTCCGCTGGAATTCTTATTAAAAAGATGCAAGCTCAAGGTCTTACCGAAAAGCAAAGCATGGAATTATTTCAACCCATGCGATTGAGCTTTAAGCCTCTTTATAATCCATCTTATAATTACTTATTTTATTTAGGGCCTGGCCTAATGACTGTGTTGATGCAAATGTTTATCATGTTTGTAGCAGTGCGAGCATTCAATAGGGAGTTTAATACAGGGGGAATTGCGGAAATGATAAAAATCAGCAAGGGTTCTGTATTTAAAATGCTATTTGGGAAATATATTGCTCAGTTAATTGCTTTCTCCATTTTTGCTTTAATGATATTTGGAATCTTTTATCCGTATTTTAATATCCCTTTGAAAGCTGAACTTTGGCCCATGGTTCTCATCCTTTTTGTATTTATTAGCGCTTCCATATTACTTGGTTTTGCTGTTTCAACAATATTCTTGGATGAAATGTTATCGATGGATATGATTCTCTTTTATAATTCTCCAGCTTTTGTATTTAGTGGATTTACTTTCCCCTTACTTGGAATGCCATGGTACAGTAAATTCTATGCGGGAATTATACCCTATACACATTTCCTTTATGGATTCTTCAAAATTGAAATCATGCAGACTCCTCTAAAATATGCCGTTAACGAAGTCATAGCGCTTATCATCTTTGCAGTAATAGGTTTATTGGTCAGCTTTCCAGTTTTAAGCATACAATTAAAGAATTACACCAAACGACAGGAGGCTATTGTATGAGAGGAATTTTAAGAGTCGCCAATTACGAAATCAAGCAATTGTTTAATGACCATAGTTTGATACTTACTTTCCTTCTGGCTCCCATTATGTATGCCTTTTTCTTGGGAAGTATATACATAAATAAAGATATAGAGGAGGTTCCTATTGCAATTCTCGACCTAGATAACAGTCCAACAAGTAGGTCATTAATAAGAGCCATGGATGCCACACAGCAGATAAATATCGCAGAGCATCTTACGAGTTTTAGTGAGGGAGTTGACGAGATTAATAAACTAAATATTCAAGGGTTTGTATATTTCCCCAATGGTTTTGAAGCGCAATTACTGAGCATGAAAGGAACTGATTTAGCTGTTTATTTAAACACTTCTCAGTTTTTACCCAGCAATAACCCCAATAAAGATTTACAGAAAGTTCTGATAACCGCAGGTGCAGGAATTCGCTTGAAATACTATATGGCTCATGGAGTAGATCCTGAAAACGCCACTCAGATTGTGATGCCACTTCAACCAGATGTTAGAGGAATTGCAAATCCATTAAATACCTATGGAGGATTTTTATTACCAGGCTTATTTATTCTCATCCTTCACCAAACCTTATTATTTGGCATTGGTGAGAGCTTTACTAAAGACCGTCAAAAAAAAGCTTTACCACAAATTCTTGGACTAGCTAATGGGCAAATCCATATTTATTTTATTGGTAAGCTTAGTTTTTATCTATTACTATACTTTGCTTATTTCCTTTTGTTCCTAACTACTATATTCCCAATATTTAACCTTAATGTTCATGGTTCTTGGGACAGTATGCTATTAATTGCTTTAGCCATGTCTTTAGCCGTTCTTATGTTTGGAGTATTTATTAGTAGTTTCTTTAGAACTCAAGTTGGCTTTTTAGAAATTATAGCATTCTCATCTTATCCATTATTCTTAATGAGTGGTTTTAGTTGGCCTTTTCAGTCTATGCCAGTTTGGATACAGTATTTAGCACAATTCTCGCCCATGACTCCTTTTATGCAAGCTTTCACTAAAGTATTAGAGCTTGGAGCAGATTGGGAACATGTAGCCTTCAATGTGATTCATTTAATACTCCTGTTTATTCTATATGGTTTTGCAGCCATGTATCGTTGGTCTCGCATTGCGGATAAGCAATTGAGAGCATCCGCCTTATAGTAATAAACTCTAAACCTATGGATAAATCTTATTTTGATTCGCTAAACAAAGTGATTTTTATTTCTCTATTGCGGAAGCAAAAAAAACGATAAATAGCCTATTGTAATTCCGTTGCTGACGTATCGGTTTATGACGATACTATCGTAATCGTTACATTTATCGTAGCGAACAGCATCGTTACGATACTCTGTAGCTTATTCTGGGTCAAGTTAATTTTTATGGGGACAAGTAATAAATAGATTCGGTCTGGATTTTTTTGTTATTCTTTTCTTTGCCTGCCCAAAGAAAAGAACCAAAAGAAAGGGCACATTTTTCAAGGTGTTATCATTCTCCCTATGGTCGAATAATACCATTCCATTCCAGGCGGAATCAAGCATATTCATGCCTGATTTGTATCCACCTTCCATTCACTACACTATGAAAAATGAGCAGTAGAAAGGTTGAACGGACCTTTGCTTGTTAATTACCTTTCAGCATTTTTCTTGTTTCAAACTTAAATTCATAAGCTGAAAATGAGTATTATAAATAAAATGCATTGATTACTCAAATAAGAATACAATGAGTTTTACAAAGTCGCCAGCTTTGTATTAAGTAGAAGCTGAATGTAGAGCGACGTTGTAAAAGTGCAAACCGAGTATGAAATTAACAAATATAATTTCAATGAAGCCAAAAGTTTTGGATTTTAATTAATACCTTCTAACTGAACTTAAAAGGAGGTAGCATCCAGATTACTAGATTACTTTCTAAAATAACCTAAAGGTATGATGCAAAAAAACTACAGCACATCAAAATGAGAAATAGCCATACATCCTCTCATATAACTTTTCAACAATCGAAAAATTACGATTTATACATTTCTATTTTTAGTAATTTGGCGGGTTCAATATTGATTAATAATTAAACATATATAAGATGGCTGGTATAAATAAAGTAATATTGGTAGGAAACTTGGGAAAAGACCCAGAAGTAATGACTTACGAAAATGGAGTAAAAAGAGCTGCATTTAGCTTGGCCACCACTGAAAGCTATAAAGACAAAGGCGACAATTGGGTAGAACAGACCGAGTGGCATAATATTGTTTTATGGCGTTGGTTGGCTGAAAAGAATTTAGTGAAAGGCGATAAGATTTATCTGGAAGGCAAAATCAGAACCCGTTCATGGGACGATGAAAATGGAAATAAAAGATATACCACCGAAATTCAAGGCGATAAAGTTTTAAAAATTTCTTCAGCAGGCGGAGGAGGATATCAACAAGAAGGTGCTGCACCTCAAGCTTCTGAACCAGCTGCCCAAGCAACCAGTACAAGCGCTGCTACTCCAAGCAATGATGCAGATGATGATTTACCATTCTAAATCAAATCTGCTCAGAAAAACACAGCACATTCCTTTGGGTTTGTGCTTTTTTTATGCTGAAAAAACAAGTTATGTACCTCTGTGAAATAGTCAGATAATACATTAAAGATGATAAAGCCTTACACCCTAGTTTCATACAAATATTCAAATCATGAAATAATTGATTTACAACTTATTATAAACACATTAAAAAAAAGATTACTTTTGCAGTCAGAAACTCCATATGGTAGTGGATGGTTACAATCATTAATAATTAAAACAACAAGAAGCAAGAATGGCTAAATCACAAGAGACTTACAATAAAAAAGAAAAAGAAAAGATCCGCGCTAAGAAGAAGAAAGCAAAACAGCAAAAGAAAGAGGAAAGAAAAAATAATGCAGAAACCGGAGGAGGTTTTGAAAGCATGTTAGCATATGTGGATGAGAATGGCCAGATTGTAGACACTCCACCAGATCCAACAAAAAAGAAAAAAATCGCTTTGGAAAGCATAGAAATTGGTGTTCCAAAGAAAGATAAAGACGAAGTTATTGGGAAGAGAACTGGAAAAGTTGAATTCTTCAACGATACAAAAGGTTTTGGTTTTATTAAAGAACAAGGTACACAAGAGAAATTCTTTGTTCACATTAACAGTGTAACAGGTAAAATTAAAGAAAATGATACCGTTATGTTTGATGTGGAACGCGGAATGAAAGGCATGAATGCCGTTCGCGTAGAAATTGTAAAATAATATCTATGTAACTCATTTATTGGGTTCATTTAACAATATATAGTCCAAACTTTGAGATTCATGGTTTGGACTTTTTTTATCAAAAGGAGCAAAACATGCCAGCAAAAAGAAAACATCCACAAGTAAAATCGCAACTTCATCCTCGAAATAAACATAAAGAACGTTATGACTTTGATGTTTTAG
>JADGDY010000051.1 GCA_016744655.1 Bacteroidales bacterium
CCCTTTAGGGAATGGGGCAAAACAAAAAAAATCAATAATTACATTGTTCTAAAGATTTGTTGACAGACTGATTGGTTACAGAAAGTGAAAATTTAAATTGCATTTAGAGCTTCAGAAAAATCAAAAAAATACTTGCTAATGATACAAAATATTGCTTACTAAAATGCAAAAAGTCCTGAAAACAATATGTTTACAGGACTTTTGTGCGGTCTGGACGGGACTCGAACCCGCGACCCCATGCGTGACAGGCATGTATTCTAACCAACTGAACTACCAAACCAATATTTAAAAACGTTCCGCTATTTCCACTAGGTGAAAAAGAAGCGGTCTGGACGGGACTCGAACCCGCGACCCCATGCGTGACAGGCATGTATTCTAACCAACTGAACTACCAAACCGTTTTTTTAATGAACTCTTTTGCGTTGAACGCGGGTGCAAAAATACATCAAATATTCACTCATGCAAGTGTTTTCTTAAATATTTTCGCAAATTTCTAAAAATATATCTCGAAAGTAGTCTCCTCTAGCTTCAAAATTAGTAAAGGCATCGTAACTAGCGGCAGCTGGGGAAAGGAGAACGTTTCCTTGGGGGATTTGAAGCAGCTCATTTCTAATATCTTGTAATTTTGGATGCCAAGAAAACTCGAAATTTAGTTTGTTTTGACTTTCCTTTAACTCTTTTAAAACTCGTTGACCTGCTTTTCCTAAAAAAAATATTTTTTCGAAGGATTTGTCTAATAAGTAATCGACCAATTCGCTATAATCGACTCCTCTATCTAAACCTCCAAGAATTAAATAGTCCACATTTTTGATGGCCTTTATGGCTTGAATTGCAGATTGAGGGATTGTAGAGATGCTATCATTGATAAACCTAAGGCCTTTTTTGTCTCCTATTAACTCCTGTCGATGAGGTAGCGGTCGGAAATTTTTAATGCTTTCTATAGCTTTAATTAGATCTAATTTCTTAAATAGAACTAATTCTACGAGTGCTTGAATGTTTTCGAGGTGATGGTATCCGAGTAAATATTTTAAATCTTTCTGGTGGAGTAAAACATCTTTATCTAAAAATAAAGCTGAATCTTTTAATGCTGTCCTTAGTTTGGTAGGGTATTCCTTTTCAACTTTCTTCTGTGTTTTTGTAAGTATAAAAGAATAGGAGTGCTCTTTTTGATTCTTAAAAATATTTAGTTTGGCATTATAGTAAGCCTCAAGGTTTCCAAAATAGTCTAGATGTTCAGGCATCAGGTTTAAAATGATGGACATTTCCGGACCTTGTCTTACACATTGTAGCTGATGAGCGCTCAACTCATATACAATCCATGTTTGATCACAAATCTTTGGAATCAAATCGAAGGCAGGTTGCCCAATATTACCAACCAGAAAAGATTTCTGATTTTGATCCTTTAAGATTCTATGCATCATAGTAGAAGATGTGCTTTTTCCTTTTGTTCCTGTAATGCCGATGATTTGTTCCTGATAATACTCTAGAAATAAACTTGTTTGAGAGAAACTTTTTAAATCGGGTCTGTGTTTTTTTAGAGGCACACCAGGTGACTTAATGATAAAATCCTCTTTTGTGATTTTTTCGAGGTAATCGTCCCCAGAAATCACAGGGATTTGAGCTTTTTTTATAATTGGACTCTCAATTATCTTTTGGTTTCCATCGGCAATGATAATACTGTTTCCTAGATTGATTTCTTGTAAATACTGTAAACTAGATTGCCCCTCCATGCCAAAACCAAGAATAACAATACGCTTATTGCCAGCTTTTTCTTTTATAAAATCCCTCATATGGCTAGTTTTTCCTTGAGGAGGTTTCTAAATGGAACGGGCACAAAGTTTTGAGGATTCCACTCTCTTAATGCATTTTCTAGTTCTTGAGTTGACGAGGATTTTGAGATGCTTTGCATTAATGCTTCTTCGAAGTACTCTTCTTGTGCATTTTTTAGAGACATTTCCACTTCACCTACAGTTCCCACACATTCAAAAGGCTTGGTTTCTGCAAGACCTCGTAGTTCTAGAAAATCTGGTTTTAGCTTGACATCACTTAATAAAGCTTTCCCAAAAATCTGGAGCATATCTTTTCGAGGAATAAATGGGCTGAGTAAAATGTAGGTAAACAGACATTTAGGGCAATTCCCACACCAAATGTTTTCTTTGCTCCCCACATTACAACTTCTAAAGCTTAGGTGGTGATGTTTGAATTGACCAAACAAGCTTGCTATCTGTAATTCGCTAATGGGTCTCAAAAAACTAAAATACTCTAGGTCTTTGTGAATGTATTTCTGATAATAATTTCTGAAATCCTCCTCAAATTCATAAGATTTTGAATATTGATGGTTGATATTGGTTCCACTCACAGTGCTTTCATTGGCGCTGGATTCGTTACTTAGTGCAATGTATTTCGCTTTATTGAAACGCGCCGCTATTAAACTTAGAAATGCCAACATGGCAGAAAAAGGGGTGTGACCATTTAGAAATCCTTGTGCATTTAACTCCAAGAGGTGTTTATCGATAGTTCTTTTGGTAAAAAAGGATTCATCTTTAGAAAACCCAGCATTTTTAATACTATCTAAAGTAGCTCCTCTTGGATTAATAACAAAAGGAACTAATTTATGACTAGTTTCTTTTAAAACCTCTAGACTCACCACTGAGTCTTTCCCTCCTCCAATGGGAACCATTACTTTTTCCTTTAAGGTAGAGTTTGTAGGATTAGGCATTTCTTCCGCTTCTTTGCAGCAAATTTCCATGAAATCATCCATAGAGGTTTCTATACTATTTAAATAGAAAAATTCCCCTAACCCTTCATAATACAGTTTCTTCCACCAAGCGATTTGCTCTGTATTAAGTTGGAAATCTTTTATTATTAATCGCGGAGGACAAGCACTTTTCCAATAGGAGATGATTTCCACCATTCCTAAATGGAAAACCATTAAGTCTAGTTCGTTTTTGGGAATATCATTTAAAGAAATACCTTCTGGAATTTGGAATATGTGTTTGGGAGTAAAGCGATGATCTATTCCCATTGTAAACTCAAACACAATTTCTAATTCGTTATGGTTTTGTGTATATTTAAAAGATTGATAACAAAATTCAGGATATTGTTTTCTTAAGTCTTTGTATTTTTGAAATCGGTTTTGTCTGGCCATTTCCTTTGGTATGATTTTAGATGGGATACAACCATAAACCTAGATTTTAGGTCTATAATAGTACCAGAGGCCAAAATTAGGTCATTTTAATGAATATCCTAATGCCATTTAGCCGAAAATTCAAGGATGAAATATTCTTTTGAAAACCAGTTTAACTCAAAAAAACTAAGATCATGAAACCAACAAATATAACACCCACATCAGGTAGTATTTTAATATCGGAACCTGCTCTAAAGGATAAATATTTTGATAGGGCAGTGGTTTTGCTTGCAGATCATAGCGAAGAAGGATCTTTTGGATTGATTATTAATAAACCACTTGATGTGAAATTTAATGATATTGTAAAAGACTTTCCGAGTTTTGATGCTAAGGTATACCTTGGTGGACCAGTGAACACAAAAAATCTATTTTTCATTCACAAAAGAGGAGACTTTATAAGAAATAGTCAACCAATAAAAGAAGGTTTGTTTTGGGGAGGAGAGATTGAAGATGTTAAAAATCTAATACATTTGGGTGAAATAACCGATCAAGATATTCGCTTTTATATAGGATATAGTGGTTGGACAGAAAATCAACTTGATGAGGAGTTAAAGGAGTTTAGCTGGTTGGTAGGGCAACCCAATATTTTGGAACTTATCGAAAAACCAGCAAGTAAAATGTGGAAAGATAGTGTAGCAGGATTAGGCGATGATTATAAGTTTTGGGTGAATTTCCCTAATGATCCAAGTTTGAATTAATCGAAAGAGTAGCACAGTTCTCCTGAACTGTAAAAAAAGCTTAATTAATCAGGGTACTAAGCTTTTAGGTAAGGGAAGTAGAAGTCTCCCATTCTGTAAAAGAGAACGGTAATTTTGGCTGCAGTTTAGGAGAACTGCATTAGTCACCAATTAAGTCCAAAATCTTTTGCTCTTCAATTTCCCAACTTAATTCCTTCTGAGCTTTTTTGAGGTTTTTAGTCCAAGAGAAATACCGCTTTTTATTGGAAAAACTCTTTTGGATTTTACTTGCAATGTGTTTTGGGTCATGACTTTCAATCATATCACCAATTTGATATTCATTAACTATTCTTACTATTTCCACTAAATTGCTTACCAGAACTGGAACATCGGCATGAATATAATCGAATAATTTATTGGGTAGGCTAAATCGATAATTTAGGTTGGTATCTTTATCGAAACTCAATCCAAGGTCTGCAATTTGAGTATACTGAGCTAATTTTTCATAAGGGACTTTTCCTGTAATAATAACTTTCTCTTCCAATCCTAAATCAACTCGCATTTGCTTTAATTGCTCTATTACATCGCCACTTCCAACAATAAGTAGAATAGCATTGTCTACCCATTGCATGGCTTCAACAGCCTCCTCCGATCCTCTGTCCATATTGATGCCAGCACCTTGAAGAATAATGATTTTTTTATCAGTAGGTAATCCGAGTTCTTCTTTAGTTGATTTTGCTTCTATTTTTCTTTTTAGAGGGATGTTTCTAATCACTTTCACATCTTTTTGATATTCGTGCCCATATATATTGGCTATGGATTGATTAACGGTAATCACTTTATTGAGTTTAGGGAATATCCATCGCTCTAGTTTTTTCCATATATTTCGTTTCTTTGGATTGCTTAATAACTCAGGGACTTCACAAAATAGCTCATGGCTATCATAAATAATTTCATTTCCCTTTAATTTTGAAATGAGAAGGTTGGGGAGGAGGGTGTCTAAATCATTTGCCCAAAGCAAGTCGGATTTCCTAAATAATAGAAATAGAAAGAGTCGTATTTGGTATTCCAAGTAAAAGAAAGGTCCACGAGAAAAAAGGAGTTTCATCCTATGAGTAGAGTAAGGTCGATCATTCATGGGTAGGCTTTTAGGTAAAGTTCTACCAACCAGTGTTACTTGGTATCCTTTTTTAATAATGGCTCTACATGCTCTATCTACTCGTTGATCGGTCACCAAATCGTTGATGACAGAAACAATAGTTAATTTTTGCTTCATTCCCCTAATTTTATCATTTTTTGTTGAACACTTCCGTTTTTTCCTCTCACATCAACTAAATATACTCCGCTTTCTAAACCACTAATATCAATAGAGATACTCTGAATTCCAGAATATAGTAATCCAGTTCTTTTCTCTAAGACCAAGAGTCCTTGAATGTTTGAAACAGAAATAGTTAATTCCTCAGCATCCTCCATGTTTGTTTCCAAATTGACCGTGTGTGAACTTGGGTTTGGATGTAGGTGAATTTGGTATGCTTCTGAGTTTACCTCTTCCAGTCCATCGGTCAAACAATATGAAGGTGGTAAACCTGGCGTTCCATTTTCACAACTAGCTCTCCAGCTTTCGGGCAAGGTACTGGCATCTTCTTGTATTAACTCTAAAGTTCGATTATTTGTATCCACCGAAAAAATAGGCCAGTTTAATAAATGATGATAACTCATTGAGTTTCCACCAAAGTAATAAGGGTCTCTAATTTGTAATTGGTCTTCTTCTTTACTTAAATCGAAACCAGAGGTGGCTAAAGTTTTAACCGTTCTATCATAAACAGAATAAAATGCTGCAGTATCCGATGCAATAACAATATATTCATTTGGATAGAGCATGTAGTTAGAATCAATGGAAATGGTATCGAATTGATGACGAATATTCCATGAATTCAGGTTGATATCTTGATCTCCAATATTTTTTATTTCAATCCAGTCTCCACTATTCTCTTCAGGTTTCGATTGGTATTTGATTTCGGTAATTAACAATCCGTCTACTTCAATACAAGCATCTAAATCTTGCCATGGAGTTCCTAAAAAACAATTTGCAACCCAATTTTCACCGAGATTCATGTCTACACTCTCATCTGTTAGCTCTATAGTGAATCCAGTTCCAGAAGCCTCCTCTGGCCAAGGCGATTCATTAGAATATTCGAAGGATAAAAGCTCTAGTTCAAATTCATTGTGAACTAATATTTCTTCTCCAGAAGCAGAAAATCCAAATTCAAGGGGGCCGAAGAATCTACCTTCTTGTTCAATAACCGATAAAAAGCTGGTAGTATCTTCAATAAATAACACCTTTTCTTGCGGTAATATAAATGTACCCTCCTCAAAGTGGAATGCATTGTTTAGATTACCATCACTAAAGCTCCAGTTACTGAGGTCGATAGTGTCATTCCCAATGTTTTTCATTTCTAACCAATCGTCAACTGGGTAAGACTCATGTTGTTTATAATTGATTTCTGTGATTATTAGAGGGTAATATTCATTACAATCTTTTGGTGCTTCGCCTGGACTACCGCCAGGGCAACCTAATTGCCAGTTTTCAGCATTTCGATAGTTGCTCTCTAAATCAGCTAACTCAATACTTTTAGAACTACCTTCATTAATAGGCCAAGGATGATTTCTCGTAAAGCTCATTTGATGCATTACTCTTTCAAATTCGTCAAGCAATTTTATCGTTTCTTCTTCCGATTTTAGTTTAAAAGAGATTGGCCCTACCATATTATATACTTGAGGATGCCATTTTTTAAATTTGACAGTATCATTTGCAATCACTAAAAAGCTTGCTGGTGCTATTTTAGTTTTTTCTGGGAATATCCAGTTTTCGTAGGATTGGTATCCTTTTAAAGACCAGTTTGTTAAGTCTATAGTATCTTCCTCTAAATTGTAGATCTCTATCCAATCTCCTGCATCTGCATTTTCATACGATCGGTAATTAAATTCAGTAAATGCAATTCTTAAAGTATCCTCTTGACCTGTCTCAGAGTAAAATACGGCAGTAATATGTTCGTTTGATTTTAAGAACCATGATTCTATAATTCTACTCGAATCGGCAAGTTGTGGTGATGAGCTGGATTCCCAAGATACAAATTGATAACCAGGGTTTGGAATGGCCTCAAGACGAACAGGAATAGAGTCGAAATAAAGTCCAGACCAATCGTTTTCAGATATAAATATAGTATTTAAATTTATTTGCCCTTTTCCTTCGGGATTTACAGATAATGTAATGGTGTCATAGGTTCCAAGTTCGTAATGTGATGATAGGTATTCTCGAATATATGGTGTTCGATCATCAATAAATGATCGAATCCTGTCTGGGTATGTACCGTCAAGCCATGATGTTGTATTGTGTCCCCATTTTTCTCCATGGCGGTGCATCTCATCCTCCATTTCACTAATAATTTCATCAACCATTGGGAGGTAAACTTCAGGGAGAAATATGGTGTTTAATAAATCAGCAAAACGATTCGAGAATCCTCTTTTAAAACTATCATTATGTATGAAATGATTATAACAGATAGCCAAAAAAGAAAGGCTATCATTATGAACTCGTCCAAATGGATCGTGATAGGCTGATTGATTGCTCGTCCACCCCATAGTTATATCTTGGTCTACCAATATTTGTCTCCACTTATATCCTGGAGCATTCCAGAATTTAGTATTATGATGAGGCCAATCTGTATTGTGGTGATAAAAGTTAGAAATTAAATTATCTATCCAATTATCAATATCAACTTGTTCTTCAATAGTATTAAAACTATTTGGGTCGGACAAATCTGAAGATTCCACGAAATCTATTAATTCAGTAAATGCTGTTCTATCTCCATCTATGATAAGGCCATTTTGCTCCAGTAGGTTTATTTCATCTGGATTTATTCCATGATTGTTCTGTAAATAAAAACGATCTATTTTTTCTCGTAAATGATATAAGCCCCAGTATTCACCGTTTAAAAATCCAACTACAGGTTTCCCCGTTTGAATATCCAGATCGGTGCTCATCATTCTTCTTTGAATTAATAAATCTCTAAAAATAGCGAAGATATTGTCATTTCCTCCGTTTCTTAACAGAAAGCGTTTCGGATTTTTTATATAATCTTTATCAGGAATAATGTCTTCAGGGAAAGTTGATAATCCATACTCTGACTTTGCATAAAATCCCAAACTCTTTTGATCGAAACCTCTGGTCCAATTTCCATGAATTTTAATTCCAGCATCTTGTTGCCAAGCTAATTTTTTTTCACTATTCAGGTATTGAATGTGTGTTTGTTTTTCCCAGTTTTCCCAAAAATTAGCTCCGAAATATGGGAAAGCTCCCCAATGAAAGCTTCCTTTTACATATATCCCCTCGTCCACATTCCATAGATCATATGGGTTCATGAAAATAGAAACAATATCTAATTCACACTCCTCATTAACAAGAAAAGTATGGTTACTAACAGGACCTTGAATAAGAGTGTCAGAGAAAAATGCCATTCTTATAATGGATGTAGAATCAAGATAGAAGGCAGAATCATACTTATTAGAATAAACAGTGGGGAGCTTTCCATTTAATGTATAATATATTTGATAATTAGTATCAACATTGTTTACAGAAACAAGAACAGAATCCTGATAATATCCTGTGGAGTTTAACAAACTAATGCTATCCTTTATTATTGCTTCTTTAAAACTGTAAGAATTGATAGCTCCAGGTGTTGTAAACATATAATATCCTAAAGTGTCTCTTAACCATCTATGAGTGCCAAAAGAAATATTTGAAGGTAGAGCTGGAGCATCAAGCTTTTCTATGAGGCCATTATCTTTATGGGAGAGGTAAATTTTTTCTCCATCCCCACTAATTTTGAAATTAGTATGAAAGGGTAAATCTTTCACATCTAATTTTGACGCTAAACTATCATTTTGATAAATACTATCAGATATAGCAAAAGATAACCAAGGTTTTATTACAATAGAATCATAGGCTTTCAAGTGAGTACTAATAGCCAAAACATTTCTACCGTTTTTTAGTAATGATTTCCAGAAATCTTTTTCAATAATAAAACTTTCTGGATTTTCATTGGTATCGATTTTAGAAGGGTGAGATGTAGATGCTGTTTTGTTTATTGAGGGCTTAACACCATCTTTAAACATATTTGGACGCATAATTTCATAGCCGTTTAAATAGGCTGCAAAACCATCTTTATAATAGGCATGAATAATTGCGTTTAATATTTTTGAAGTATCACTAAGGAAGAACTCTTGTCTTAAAAAAATAGTAGAAATTTCAGTTATGGTTTCTATATTTTCATAATTAACTCCAAATCCTCCTCTAAGTTCAGCCCAAGAAGAATCGTCATAATCGTTTTCTGTCCATAGGATATAGTCCTCTTGCACTTGCTCTTCGGGATTAAGCATATGCCAAGCACTATCGCCATGAAGTGCGGTTTCCCAATGATGTATGGTATTGTTTTTATCTTTTCCTGAAGCAAAAACAACCATGTATTCTTCAGATCCAATAGTAATATCGGGAAAAGTCCACATGTTCAATTCATCTTTATCATCAGAGAGGTAGTAATTTTTAAGCTCTACAGGAATAGTATCTGGATTGTATATTTCTATCCAATCTTCAAAATCACCATCCTCATCGCTAATAATAGAAATATTTCTACTACAAACCTCATTTAATCTGATGTTGTTTTGAGCTACTATTAAGCCCGTAAAAGAAACGAAGAAGAGAAGATATAGGTATCGCATGCTTTTATTTACTTAAGTTTTGGTCAATAATTTGTTTTATTTTATAGTAAACATCTGAATTGTCCATTAATCCTGTAAAATTTTCTGCTCCTGGACCATAGGCAAAAACAGGAACCATTCCGCCGCTATGCTCATCAATAGCATAATTGGGAATATAATTCATACCATCTCCTTGAAGAATGGTAAGTGCACCACTCTCGTGATCGGAAACTACAACAACTAAAGTATTATCGTTTTGTTTTGCGTAATCAAGCATTAGACCAGCTACTTCATCGAATTCTAAAGTTTCCGAAACTTGATTTTCAATACTCTCATCGTGTCCTGCTAAATCTACTAGTGCACCTTCCACAAGTAGGAAGAAGCTTTTATCATTGAATAACTCTAAGGCTTTTAAACTACCAGTTTTTAAAAAATCAGACCTACCTTCTGTTAGGTAGGGCGGGCGAAGGGGATCCATAAATCCAATGGCAGGGAGGTGCTGAGCATTTGCAATTGCTTGGTTTCCATAAAACACATTAACCCCTTTAGATTTTAAACTGTCAATCAAGTTTATTTGATCGCTTCTGTTATCAAAGTGATCTTGTCCGCCAGCAATAGTAAAATCGGCAAAATTATGGTAAAAGTCCAAGGCAATATCTTCGAACTGGTATCTATCATTTCCATGTCTATAAAGGGCGGCAAGTGTAGCATCGGCTAAAAATGATGTGGTGACAATACCAGTGGAATATTTTTCTGATTTCACATAATCATATAAACTTTCCAGATTTTGCCCCTGTGGTCCCATCCCCTGATATCCATATTTGGTTTTAACGCCAGTGAATAATGCTGTTGCACCAGCTCCCGATTCAGTAACAATTTTATCCACGGTGTGGGTAAGTGTTAAACCAGAATACGGAAACCGTTGTAAATTTAAAAAATCGTGTTCATGCCATGAAGCTGTAATTTGTGGGATTCCCATTCCATCACCCATTAATACAATTATATTTACCTGTTTTTGAGGAACAACAGGAGTAATTGGTGTTGGTGAATTACTAGTTTTATTACATGATAGAGATATGCCAATAATGGCGATAAAAAGTATGTTGAGTTTATGGTTGAATTTCATATAAAATATTTGTTCAAAAATACTTGTTTTTTTGATGACAAGGATAAGTGGCCAAAAGGTTGTATCACAGCGGAATAATTTATTGAGTTTTGTACAATTAGATAGAATTTAGAATTAAAATGCATGAAATCGTGAAAATTTGTTTTTATTTTGCAGTTTAAAGCTGAGCCTTATGTATGAAGAATTAACTTGGTTGTTTTTTGGCTTATTAACTTTCGGATTTATAACAGAAAAAATCTTAGAGTTTTTAAATGCCTCTTATTATTCGAAACCCATTCCAAGTGTTTTTAGAGATTATTTTCCCGATGATAATCAGAATAAGAACTTGAACTATAAGAATGAAAAATTTAAGTATTCTTTAATTAATTCCAGTTTTAGTTTTTTATTGACATTGGTATTTTGGTTTTTTGGTGGCTTTGGAATTTTTATGGAAGAGGTGAAATTAATTTCAGAATCTGAAATTGTAAGGACATTATTATTTTTTGGAAGTATTGGTTTATTTTCAAGCCTCCTTTCATTACCTTTTACTTGGTATTATCATTTTGTTCTAGAAGAGAAATATGGCTTTAATAAAATGAATCAGAAAATATTCTGGTTAGACCAGCTGAAGAGTGGCCTGATAGCATTGATTTTAGGAGGAGGAATTATAAGCCTAGTGGTTTGGGTTTATGAATCTGTTCCTAATGATTTTTGGTGGATTGTCTGGATCATACTAAGCTTATTTATGGTTCTCATGACAGCCTTTTATGCCCAAATAATAGTTCCTCTATTTAATAAACAAACAGAATTGGAGGATGGTGAATTAAAGGAATCCATCGAGAATATGGCTGTTAAGTTGGGTTTTCAATTGGATCATGTTTATGTAATGGATGGCTCAAAGCGCTCCTCAAAAGCAAATGCTTATTTTACAGGTTTAGGAAAGCAAAAAAGAATTGTTTTGTATGATACTTTGATTAATGATTTGGAAACAAGTGAGATATTAGCCGTGCTGGCCCATGAAGTAGGTCATTATAAGCATAAACATACCTTATATAATATTATTTTTGGGCTGATGCAAACAGGATTAATGCTCTATATAATGTCGTTGTTTATAGCGCCTGATTCTTCAATAAGTATGTTGTTAAATCAAGTTGTTGCTCAGAATATATTGTTATCAGAAACTCATTTTTTTCTCGGGATCATTGGCTTTACAATTATATACACTCCTATATCTATGATACTTGGTGTAATTATGAATATATTGAGTAGGAAATTTGAATACCAAGCAGATGGGTATGCAAGCCGATATGGTCTTGGTAAGGATTTGCAAATGTCTCTTATAAAGCTTTCAAAAAACAGTTTAAGCAATATGCATCCACATCCAGCTTATGTTTTTGTAAATTACTCTCATCCGCCTCTTATTGATAGATGTGAATATATTGAGAAACAAATGAGCTAAGGTAATTTTGTTAGTTCTATTTTTTTTGAGGAGGCTAGGTTGATTAAAGAATCAGCTAGTGAATGCTCTCCATTTTTCAAGTAAATACTTGCTAAAAGATAGTATGGTTCAGTGTAGCCTGTCGCATTATTTATTGCCCTTTTTAAGCTTTGTTTGCTCGATAAGGTATCTCCAAAGAATAGTTCTGCTTGCGCTTTATAGTAGAATACTTTGTCATGCTTTGGGTTGATTTTTGCTACAGAATCAAATATTTCATAGGCGTTTAACTGGTCATCCATATCCCATAATATTAATGACTTTCCAAAGAGTGCAATATTATTTCGAGAATTGAGTTTTAAAGATTGGTTAAAATAAATAAGAGCAGGTGACATTTTCCCTAAGCGATATTGGCAAAATCCTAAATATGCAATTGTGACATCATTTCTTGGGTTTATTCTTGCCGATTTTTGTAAGGGAATAATTGCTTCATGATATTGGGATTGAAAAAACAATTCTTTTCCATCTTCGAGAAGGATAAGGTCAGCTCTTCTTCCTGAATCACAGGAAGCTAGAAGATAAATATGAATTATAAGTAATACGATTCTTTTCATTTAATAAACTATGATGTAAAATTAATAAAAAAATATTTCTAACAACAACAGATATAACATATATGAAAAAAAACTACATGTTATTATCTTGTTGATACACAGTGTCGTAATAACTTTTGATTTGTTTTAAAGATTCTTTTTTATACATTTGTTTTATAATCTTCTATCTGTGAAAATTAAAATTGTCTATATATTTTCTTTTCTGTATACATTTATCTCAATAAATGTATACAGTCAGTGTGACATGCAAGTTGAAATAGATGAGTATTCTATCCATGGGATGTCTTCTTTTATTGATTGGGAAGTATTTGATGAAAATGCTGTTATTTGTTATTCTTCAGATTGGGCCCCTTCTTTTTTTATTAATAATGATACACTTTTGAATGTTAAGATCACTGGAGAGGTTTATGTAAATCTTGATATTGTTGACAACGATTTTATAGGTTTTGTCTTTGGTTATAAGTCCCCAAATGCAAATACTCAAAGTAATGATAATCATTTTTATTTGTTTGACTGGAAGAAGGAAGGGCAATTTTGTCAAGATTCTTTTGGTGGATTTTATGCTAACGAAGGCTTTAGTTTAGTTGAAGCAAAAGGAATAATGGAAGAGGAAAGATTACCAACATATCGACATTTTTGGGGGCATATTGAAGGTGATAATTTTTCTCTTTTAGATTATATGTGGAGTAGTAGTATGGGATGGGAGTACAATACTATTTATCAATTCGAACTAATATATACTTATAATAATGTAAAAATTAGCATCGATGATAATTTAATATTTGAAATGGATGGATGTTTTAAGCCTGGTCATTTTGGATTGTATAGCTTTAATCAAAACTCGGTTGTTTATCAGAACATCTCTATTCAACAGTATTATGAAATTAATATTGACAATGAGCAAGATTTATATTGTGAAGGTGAAAGTATTGGTTTTCATTTTATAGATTCTAATTGTAGTGATTTACCCCCAAATACTGTTTCTTTTGAATGGGATTTTGGAGATAATAGCGATTCTTCTCAAGAACTGAACCCACAGCATACATTTATAGAGCCAGGAGATTATACCGTTGAATTATATCTTCTAAATCTTTATGGGTGTGTTGATACTGTCCGTTATGAAATTCATATTAAAGCTAACCCTAGTTTTATTGAGGAGCCAGATGATGTAGAGTGTTTTGTTGGTGATGATATCTTTTTTTCAGTTCAAGCCGAAAATGCAAAAAGCTACCAGTGGTATTATAAGGACCGTGAGATGGATTCATTTGAGATGTTAACCAATGATGGTCATTTCTCAGGAGTACGTTCTGAAAATTTAAAAATTAGTGATGTTAGATTGGAATTTGATAAAATGAATTTCTTATGCTCAATAAATGGGGAGTGTTTAACTAACCTTTCATCAGATAGTGCGGAGATTATTATTACTGATATTCCAATCAGAGCAAATTTAGAAGTGGATGCTAAGAGTGTTTGTGTTCAAGATTCTAGTTATTTAACCCTTTCTTTAAAAGAATTTTATGAAATTGAAGAAGCTCGACTGCTATTTGAATATGATGAAGAAATAATACAAATACTGAGTTTTTATAGTTATAATTCAAATATTGATTATGAATTTCAGAATGTAGATGGTAAACTGGATTTGCAATTAAATAGAATTGGTCCTTTACAAATAGGTGAGGAGCTAATCGCATCCTTCGAATTTAAATCTATAGGAAACGAAAATACAATAGCAGAATTTAATTGGATAAGTGATAGTACTTGGTTTGTAGATGTAACAGGTGATACCATTTTAAATGTATTATCTAATAGTGCAATTTCAATAAATCAACCAATTTTATATGGATTTGAAGATTCTTTAGCATATTGTTTTGGAGAAAGTATTGTTGTGGAAAGTAATGATTATACACAAATTATTTGGAGTACTGGAAGTACAGGAAACGAGGTGCTCTTAAATGAAGATGGATGGTATTGGGTCAAATTTGAGGATTATAATAAATGTATTTCAGTAGATACATTTTATTTTGATTCAAAGCCTCTGGCAATAGTACCGGAAGAACTCTTTATATTAGATGATTATTACTGTGCCAACAAAGATTCTATAGCTTTTTCGGTTGAAGGAGGGGCTGGAACAGAATTAGAAGTTCACTATAAAGATATTTATAAGTATTATGCTCATGAATCTGAAGAATACAAATTTCCAAATCAATCAGAACCTTTTGATATTTCTGCTGCTTATATCAATGATTGTGGCTCTTCCTCTTTGATAACAGAACATGTTGATGTACATCCAATTGTTATTCCTCAAGTAAAAATAGATTTTAACAATAACGATCTGTTTTCTGGCGAAACCATTCAATTTAATGCAATTGTTGAAAATGAAGGGGCAACCCCTGAATATTACTGGTTAATGGATCAAGAAATTGTTCAATCAGGGAATAGTCCAATGTTTGAAACTTCAGAAATTTTAAACAATCACAGGTTAGATGTGATTATGTATTCTAATGCGGAATGTCTTGATATTCAGGATTCTGCATATGCTTCAATATTTATCAATGCTATTGATCAATATCGATACTATATTCCAACATTGGTAATTGCTAATGGGGATGGTAAAAATGATGAATTTAAGATAGACTTTGTAAATACACGTTTTGAGGAATTTGATCTACAGATTTATGATTTGTTAGGGAAAATGGTTTTCAGAACAAGTCTATATGACCAGGGATGGAGTGGCGAGAATATAGGTTTTCGAGGACAGGCAGAGATGTTCACCTTTAGAGTAAAGTTTAAGCATGTAGGCCAGCACGAAAAACTCATCACTGGAAAATTCATCCTAAGAAAATAGTCGTTTTTATTGGTAATAGTGTAAATTTGTATTTTATCAGGATACACACATCATTAATATTCGAAACTCTAAGTTCGAATTAAATCAATAATTATGAAAAAGAATATTTTTTCCAGTATTTTACAAGTATTATTTGTCCTTTTCTTTATTTTTCCTTCAATATTAATAGCACAAGAAACTGAGTTAGCAAAAAACCTTCTAGATGATAATGGTCATAAGCAAGGTTTGTGGTCCGAGACCAATGGCAATAAAAAAGAACAAGGTAAATATGTTGATAGTGTTAAGGAAGGCCAGTGGGTTAGGTTTAATGAGAAAGGCTCAGTAAAAAAAATTGAAAACTATGATAGTGGTAAACTTGATGGTTTTGTAATCATTATCGATAATAGAGGCTACATTCAGAAATCAACATCTTATATTAATGGGACCAAGCATGGTAAAGAATTAGAATATACTTATGGAGGAAGAATCACTGGACAGAAAAATTGGTCTGATGGTTTACTTAATGGGAAAGTTGAAATATTTTATGATAATGGTAAGATACAAGAAAGAGGTGTATATTTAAAAGGAAAACGTAATGGTAAAACCAAGTGGTATGACTACGATGGTAAAATGATAGCAGAATACCAATATGAAAATGGAAGTCTCGAAGGTCAGCAAAAATCATTTTTTCCAAGTGGGGAGCTTAAGAGTACAGAAACATTTGAAAACAATCTTACTGAAGGCGAAAAGTTAGAATATTACAAGGATGGCCAGATAAAAGTAAAAGGCGAAAGCAAAGGTGGATTAAAAGTTGGAGAATGGATTGAATATGATGAAAAGGGTGAACAAACAAAGGTTCTCAAATACAAAAAAGGAGAACTTCAAAAATAAAAATAATTTTCACTGTTTTTTATATAGAGTTATTCTGAGTTTTTACTAATTTTAGCAGATAAATATGTCTTGGTTAATTATACTCATATTATTATTGGGAGGATTAATTTTACTCCTTATTGAACTACTCGTAGTACCAGGTACCACTGTAGTTGGAATAGTTGGTTTTGTTCTAATGTCAGTGGGGATTTGGCAATCGTATGTGGAATATGGTTGGATATGGGGTTCTGTAATTCTGTTAATTACGCTAGTGATATCCCTGGGAGGACTTTATTATAGTCTACGTTCCAATACTTGGAATAAAGCCATGCTTAAAACTAGTATCGATTCTAAAGTAAATACCGAGGCCATTGCACTAACTGTTGGAACAGAAGGTTTAACTACCTCTATCATTAATCCAATGGGGAAAGCAATTTTTAATAATAAATTCTATGAAGTTTCTAGTTATGGAGAATTTATAGAAACAGATAAAGATGTGAAAATAGTGGAAATTGATGGAAATAAAATTTTCATTAGTTTAAATGCATAAAGGATTTTTTTAATCATAAAAAATAAAGAAAATGGACGCAAGTG
Organism: Bacteroidales bacterium; assembly: GCA_016744655.1. Classification (GTDB taxonomy): domain Bacteria; phylum Bacteroidota; class Bacteroidia; order Bacteroidales; family UBA12170; genus UBA12170. The sequence goes on from JADGDY010000051.1 coordinate 17,064, forward strand.
TTGGTGTATTAATCGCAATGTTAATAGGTGGAGTGATTCTGTTATGGATATTACTTTATTTTATTCCTGTTGCCCTTTGGTTTTCAGCTTTGGTTTCTGGTGTAAGAATATCATTAATCCAATTGGTATTAATGAGATGGAGAAAAGTGCCACCTCAGATCATTGTAAATGCTATGATTGCTTCTAAGAAAGCAGGAATAGATTTGAAGAGAGATGACCTGGAAGCTCACTACTTAGCCGGAGGACAAGTGAAAAGAGTAGTCGATTCTCTTATTTCTGCTGATAAAGCAAATATGGGATTGGAATTTAATACTGCTACTGCCATTGACCTTGCAGGTCGTGATGTATTCGAAGCTGTACAAATGTCAGTGAATCCCAAAGTGATTGATACGCCACCAGTAACTGCTGTTGCAAAGGATGGTATTCAGCTAATAGCTAAAGCTCGTGTAACTGTTCGTGCTAATATCCGTCAATTAGTTGGTGGTGCAGGAGAGGAAACAGTATTAGCAAGAGTTGGAGAAGGTGTAGTTTCTTCTATTGGCTCCTCAGATTCACATAAATCTGTATTAGAGAATCCCGACTCTATATCAAAAGTAGTATTATCAAAAGGACTTGATGCAGGTACTGCTTTTGAAATTCTATCTATTGATATAGCAGATATCGATATAGGGAAAAATATTGGAGCTGTTCTACAAATGGATCAAGCCAATGCAGATAAAAATATTGCTCAGGCCAATGCTGAAAAACGTAGAGCAATGGCTGTTGCACAAGAACAAGAAATGAAAGCTCTTGCTCAAGAAGCTAGAGCTAAGGTGATTGAGGCAGAAGCTGAAGTCCCTAAAGCATTAGCAGAAGCTTTCAGAAGCGGTAATTTAGGTGTTATGGATTATTATAAATTTGAAAATATAAAAGCGGATACTTCAATGAGAGAAAGTATTTCGAATCCAAGTATTAAACCTAGAGGCGGCTCAAAAAAATAAGGTAGATATATAATTACTGAAAAGCGTTTATGTCTCACCTGAAACATAAACGCTTTTTTTATAAAACGAGAAAATGTCAGCACCAGAATATATAAAGAATAAACAAGGGCAACTTGAAGAGAATAAATATTATGATTTCACGATTTTAAAAACTACAATTGCTCCTGATGATATTCAATATTTTATTATTGAAGACCCATTTGGGAAAAAGCATATGATGGAAGCTGAATGCTATAATTCTTATGGATTTAATATTGGAGATGTTGTTGAGGTTAGAATCGATAGAGTAAATTGTAAGGGACAAGTTTTCTTTGAACCTAAGCACCCCAAATATAATGAAGGAGAAATATATAATTGTACTTATTTGGGACAAGAATGGAAAAAAAATAAGTTCAACGAAGATGAACTATTTCTGGCAATAAAAGGTCCTGATGGAAATAAAACCCTCTTGCAAACCATATCTCATCATCAAGAAACAAAAGATTTTCACATTGATAAAATAGAGTGCAAAATCAGAAAAATAAGTAAAGGAAAACTGAGGATGTCTCAATATTTGGATTAGAGTTTTTTTGGAGAATTGGAGAATTGGATAATGGGAGAATGGTAGTATGAAGAGTTTCAATTATTAAATCATTCGGGCATTAATTTCTAAGTGAGAATTGGAAAATGGGGCAGTGAGTTTAATAAAATACTTTTTGCCTTTATCAAGAAAAAAGAATTTCAATGAAAAGATTAGAACCTTTTAAAAATTATATAAGTAAAGTTGCTGATGAAAATGGATATGCATTATATCAGAAAGCACTTGGCGAGTTAGGCGAAAAAGAGGAGCAAATTGATGTTTATCAAGGGATTTCCAATGCAGAACTTATGATTGGGATGAAGGAGATTTTGCAAATCAACCTCAAAACTCAAAGTAATGTTTTCGTGGCAGCCACCTTATCTTTTATTTACCCTATAGAGAGCCCTCCAAAACATGTGAAAGATGTATATGGAGAAGATATTAATAGAATTTTAGAGGGGATTCAGAAAGTAAGAGCTGTAAAGCACGATAAAGCTCTAGATCAGGCCGATATGCAAAGGCAATTGGTATTAAGTCTTGCTCGTGATACACGTTCACTTTTAATCTTACTTGCAGGCAGCCTTTTTCTCCTCCGTAACTATGAAAAGCTGCATTCCTTTGACCAAAAACTCCAAATCCTGAATGGAGCAATTACCGTTTTTATCCCTATAGCCCACCGTCTTGGTTTCTATTTAATGAAATCGGAAATGGAAGATTTGGTACTGAGCATTCAGGAACCAGAAATCTATGATAGTATAAAAACAAAACTAGCAGAAAGCGAAAAAGAGAGGAATAAAATCATCAATAAGTTTATTGCTCCACTTATCATGGAAATGAATGCTCAAGGTCTTCAGTATAAGATAAAGAGTAGGCTGAAGTCTATAAATTCAATATTTCAAAAGATAAAAAAACAAGATATTCCTTTTGAAAAAGTCTACGATTTATGGGCAATTAGGTTAATACTAGATAGCGAGAAAGAAAAGGAAAAAGAAACTTGTTGGCATGCCTATTCAATAGTAACTAACCTCTATGAGTCTAGCTTAAGTAGAATGCGCGATTGGATAACCATACCCAAAGGTTCGGGGTACGAAAGCCTACATACTACCGTAAAAGATGAGAATGGCAGATGGACAGAAGTTCAAATTCGTACCGCAAGAATGGACGAGGAAGCCGAGAACGGTATGGCAGCACATTGGCGCTATAAAGGAGGAAAGGGAAGCCAAGGAATCGACTATTGGTTAAGTGAGATTAGAAAAGCCATTAGCGATGAGAGTAAACGAAAGGATAGTGGTCAAATACAACCCGATAAGTTTACAAATGAGGTTTTTGTATTTACTCCTGGTGGTGATTTGAAAAAACTAAAATATGGAGCCACGGTATTAGATTTTGCCTATTCTATTCATAGTGAGGTGGGTAATAAATGTATCAATGCGCAGGTGAATGGCCAAGTGGTGCCTATAAAGCATATTCTTCGAAATGGAGATCAGGTGAGTATTATCACCTCTAAAAATCAAAAACCTAGTGCCGATTGGATGAAGTTTGTAGTTTCCAATCGAACGAAAACGAAAATTCGTAAAGCTTTAGATGTTCAGAAAACTATCGATATAAAGCGTGGTAAAGAAATTCTGGAGCGTAAGTTCAAGAACTGGAAATTGGATTTAAATCAAGATGTAATAGATGATCTAGTTTCAAGACTTAAGCTTAAAGAACATTATGAGCTTTTTCAGAATATCGCTCTGGAAAAAATAGATCCTCTAGATTTAAAAAAAATAATTCAAGAGGAAGAAACTGAGGAGGCTAAGCAATTAGCATCTTCCTTCGAAACCATTAGCGATAACCTCCATGAAGTAGAAGAAGAGGAATTAGAATCTTCACATCAAGATGTTTTGGTGATTGATAAAATTGACAACATTAATTTTCAACTGGCCAAATGTTGTAGCCCCATTCAAGGTGATAAAATTTTTGGTTTTGTTACGGTTACAAAAGGGATTTCAGTGCATAGGAATAGCTGTCCAAATGCTGCTGAAATGAAGAGACGGTTTCCATATCGTATTATTGAGGCGAAGTGGAGAGCTAATAATAAGAAAGTTAATTTTAAGACGAGTATCAGTATTTTAGGAACGGATACCATGGGGCAAGCCAATAAAATTACTCAGGTGATATCCAATGAAATGAAAGTGAATATTATCTCAATGAATTTTATCTCTAAGGGAGGATTGTTCGAAGGGAAAGTAGGTTTATTGGTTCAGGATAGTGGACATTTAGAAACACTTTTGGAGAAATTGAAATCCATAAATGGTATCACTCAGGTATTTAGACTGGATGCATAAAAGAATGCGATTTTTAGGAATAATTTTCTAATTTTGCAACGAAGGGGATATTAACTCAGTTGGTTTAGAGTGTTACCTTGACAGGGTAGAAGTCACTGGTTCGAATCCAGTATATCCCACATTTGTAGCCTTGCTTTTGCAGGGCTTTTTTGTGCTTATCCCATTTCCTATCATTCCTCAAAATTACCTAAATTTGCTCAATGACCATAACCAAAGAAATAAAGAAGCTTTTAAAGTCTGAATTCACAGAGTTTGAGAAGGTATTTAAGGAAGCCATGAATACCGATGTGGCTCTTCTCGATGTGATTCTCAAATACCTCTATAAGCAAAAAGGCAAACAAATGCGTCCTATGTTTGTGATGCTCACTGCTCATATTACTGGTGATATCAATCCTGCCACTTATAGGGCTGCTTCTTTAATAGAATTATTGCATACCGCAACTTTGGTGCACGATGATGTGGTGGATGATGCCAACGAAAGAAGAGGATTCTTCTCATTAAATGCGCTCTGGAAAAATAAAATTGCTGTTCTATCTGGAGATTTTCTGCTTTCTAAAGGATTAATGCTATCCTTAAATCATGATGATTATCAGCTTTTGAAAATAGTCTCTAAAGCTACTCAGGAAATGAGTGAAGGGGAATTACTACAAATAGAAAAAGCCCGTAGATTAGACATTACAGAGGAGGTTTATTTTGAGATTATTCGTAAGAAAACTGCTAGTTTGATTGCCAGTTGTTGCGAAGTAGGAGCTGCTTCTGTTAATGCCTCAGAAGAAGTAGTGGAGAAGATGCGTTTGTTTGGTGAGAAAGTTGGATTAGCTTTTCAAATTAAAGATGATATTTTCGATTTTAAAACTGCAGGAGATATTGGAAAACCAAAGGGTATCGATATCAAAGAGCAAAAAATGACTTTACCATTGATTTATATGTTGCAAAATATGTCGAGTGGAGAAAGAAAGAAAGTCATTAGAACCATAAAAAAGCACCATCAGAACCCGGAGAAAGTACAAGGAATCATTGCGCAGGTAAACCAAAGTGGAGGTATCGATTATGCAAAGTTTAAGATGAATGAATTGGTGGATGAAGCTTTGGAATTGCTTTCAGATCAAAAGTCGAGCCCTTATCTTGATGCCTTGAAAAGCTTGGTGGAGTATTCTATTTCTCGGGAAAAATAGTTTTTATTAATGGTTGATAAAGCCTTTGATTATAAGGATCGCTGATTTGTTAAATTGTAATAAATCTCGTTAAGAGGCAAAGGTGCAAAGAAATTAGGAGTATCTATTCTTTACCAAATCTTACAACCCTTTACAAACTCTCCGACTCACTAATTATTCAGATTGTAATAAATCACGCTAAGCTGCTAAGCCGCAAATAAACTAGGAGTATCAATTTTTTGCAATTTCTTAGAACCCTTTACAAACTCTCCATTTCTCCCAGTATCCAGTTGCACCATTGCCTTTCGACAAGGGATCTTTATACTCTGGAGTAACACCCCATTACTATGTCTTACCACTTCTTACCATCTTTTTACAATCTTTTACAACTCTTTACTATAATTTAGACATAAAAGAAAATAGCCACAAAATGGGCAATGCTTCCCAATAAAACAAAAACATGGAAAATAGCATGATTATAAGGTAGTTTGTGCAAAAGATAGAAAATAGCTCCAACACTATAACTGACTCCACCGGCAATCAGCCAGAACAGTCCTGGACCACTAAAATTTTCAATTAGAGGTTTAATGGCAATGATAATCATCCAACCCATGAGTACATAAATAGCTGTCGAAACCTTATCGAATCTTCCAGTAAAGAATAATTTGAGGATGGCTCCGGTAATGGCTAAACCCCAAATAACCCCAAATAGCGACCAGCCCCAAGGACCTCTTAGTGTGACAAGTAAAATGGGAGTATAAGTTCCGGCTATTAATAAGAATATGCTGCTGTGATCAAATACATTTAGTTTTAATCGGGTTTTTTCTTTTTTAGTGGCATGGAATAAGGTAGAAGCCAAGTACAAAGTAACCAATGTGGCACCATAAATACTATAGCTTACAATATGCCAGGCCGTTCCGCTTAAACTCGCAAAAACCACCAATAATACCAATGCTGGAATGCTCAATGCTAATCCCAATCCGTGAGTTAAGATATTCCAAAACTCCTCTCGCTTACTATATGCTCTTGCTTTTATTTTCATTTTTAAATTCTTTTATTGCCACTAAGACAGTAGGTCACAAAGGTTGGTATTCATTTAAGTGATTTTCAACCTTTTCTTACTTTATTATTCTATCCTCTTCAGTTCTTTTTAGAACACGGATAACGCAGATTTAACGGATTTAGCACAGATTTAGTTCAATAATGACTCTAATTTCTCTTCAAACTTCCAATCCCCTGGTTCTTCTTTTCTCCAACTCTTCCCAACTCACTTTCTCCAAGTCTCCAAGTCCTCAACTCATCCAATCTTAAATTACATCAATTTCTTAAGCAGCCAAAACTTAAAACCACTATATGGCGCATACTTTACAAATGGCTCAAACCAATTTGTTTTTTGCATAATGCTTTTTTGATGACTAAAGGCTTTGAACCCATTTTCTCCATGGTAATTTCCCATGCCTGAATTGCCAACTCCTCCAAAAGGAAGTTCTGAATTAGTTAGATGCATGATACATTCATTTAAACCACCTCCTCCAAAAGACAGGTCGTTAAACACTCTTTTACTTGTGCTTCTTTTATTAGTGAATAAATAAAGAGCAAGAGGTTTTTCCTGAGCCTTCACTTGGTTGATGGCCTCCTCTAGATTTTCATATTCCATAATCGGTAAAATAGGGCCAAATATTTCTTCTTGCATCACTTTATCTTCCCAAGTAATATTATCCATTAGGGTAGGAGCGATATATAAATCCTTTTCATCGGTTTCACCACCGAAAATAGTTTTCTTTTTGTCTAGCAACGAAACCAGTCTGTCGAAATGCCTCTTGTTGATAATTCGAACATATGCCTCACTATTCTGAGGATGCTCACCATGTATTTTTCTGACTTGTTTTTTAATTTCCTCTACCAATTTAGATTTCACACTTTTGTCGACGAGGATATAATCGGGAGCCACACAAGTTTGACCTCCGTTTAGAAATTTAGCCCAAACTATTCTTTTGGCTGTCATTTTAATGGAAGCGCTTTTGGTAACAATAGCAGGACTCTTACCTCCTAATTCAAGAATTACCGGGCATAGGTGTTCAGCTGCAGCCTTCATCACTATTTTTCCCACCAATGAACTTCCGGTGTAGAATATCTTATCGAATCTCAGCTTTAGTATTTCAGTGGTTTCTTTAACGCCGCCTTCCCACACCTGAAAATAATACTGTGGGAAGTTTTCATTGATGATTTTGGCCATCACCGCGCTAGTCTGAGGTGCCAATTCAGAAGGTTTAACAATCACTGTGTTTCCAGCAGCCAAAGCAGAAATTACAGGTTGTAATGATAATAGGTAAGGGTAATTCCAAGCGCCAATCACCAAAACATTGCCAAGTGGTTCGGGCATGATATAACTTGAACCAAGGAAATTTGCCATATTTCCTTTTACATTCTTCTTCTCCGACCAGGTTTTTACTTTTTTAATATGGTGTTTTAACTCTTCAAAAAGCAAGCCTAATTCTGTTGCATAGGTCTCAAATTCCGATTTCTTGAAATCCTTATAAATAGCATCGTATAATAAGGCTTCATTTGATTTTAATACCGCTTGAAACTTCTTCAATTGTTGCTTTCTAAAACTAATGTCTTTGGTAGCATTAGAATCAAAAAACTCCTTTTGACTATTTAATATTTCTTGATAATTCTTCATCTTTGAACTAGTTAAAAATCCAACTGTAGTTGAGCTTGTGTATATTCCTTTTTAAGTATGAGTTGCAACATGACCTCTAAAGATTCATGTAAATGAGATTTAATCTTTGCAGCATCATATATCCCATCCAAAACCGTAATTCCTAAAACTATTCCCAGTAACAGCCGAGCAACTTTCTTAGCTTCTATTTTTGTAATGAGGTTTTTCTTTTTCAGTTCTTCTTTTAATAATAACTCCAGATAGTAGCCTTTCTTATAAAAGTGTTTATTGATTTTATATTGTATGTGTGGCTGAACAGTTGCAGATTGAAATAGGAATCGAAAGTATGCCAGTAAGTCTTTCCTGTTGGTGAGTTCTAAAAGCTCTTCATATGGTGTGATAAGGTGGTCGACAAATAACGAAAGCTTATCTTTAAACCTGACTTCATTTCCATAATCAAATTCAGATTCATTGAAATAATTAAAGAAAAATCTATCTAATACTTGAGCATATAAATCATCTTTCGAAGTAAAATGATGATAGAATGCACCCTTAGAAATACCACAATGATTCACAATGTTTTGTACTGAAACCTCCTTATATCCTTCATTTAAAAATAGTTGAAAGGATTGAGTAAGTATGTTGTCCTTAGTTTTCATAATGCAAAGATAAGCAAAGAACCGACTGGTTGGTATGTGTTTTAGCATACTTTTATTTTAATCTGAAAATCAGGGTAATTTGTTTAACTTTACTATTTCAACCAGAATCCCAATTTTTCATTTTATGCAACAATCACTTTTAGGTAGAAATTTATCCCATATAGTTTTATTATTTATTTTTCTTTATAGTTTTTCGGCTAAAGCACAAAAAGAGGTAACCATATTATACACCAACGATATAGAAAGCGTTTATCAAAAAACTGAAGCTTTTTGGAATGATGATATAGAACAAATTGGAGGGCTTCCGTATTTATCAACATTGATTAAAGAAACCCAAGCAAAAGAAAAAACTAGCTTTTTATTTGATGCAGGAGATATTTTTACGGGAGCATTATCTGCAGCAACAGAAGGAGCGCTTCCTTTTGATGTTTATAATAGCATGGGTTACGATGCGATTAGTTTGGGAAATCATGAATTTGAATATGGCTGGGAGCGTTTTATTCATGTGAAACAGCGTGCTCAATTTCCGGTTTTGTGTTGTAATATCTTTTATGAAGATACTGACATTACAGTTTGTCAATCTTATACCATCCTCGAGAAAGACGGAATAAGAATAGGACTTGTAGGTTTAATGGGCATTGAAGCTTTTACAAATACTATGAATCCGGCTCATAGAATTGGACTAGAAGCCAGAGACCCATATCCCATTACACAGAAACTAATAGATGAAATGAGACCAGAAGTTGATTTAATAGTTTTGTTAACACACCAAAATTTAAGTGCACCCATGCAAACCGACAAAGAAGCAGACCCTTATGTACAAAGAGGATTCGATGAAGATTATGAAATGGCTGGAAGATTAAAGGACGTAGATTTGATTATAGGAGGCCATTCGGATAATGGTTTGTGGGAGCCAGTAATCCATCCAGAAACAGGGACTATTATTTGCATGACTTTTGGCCAAGGAAAATATTTAGGTTACCTCAATCTAAAGCTAGAGAAAGAGCATATTTCCATTAATAAAAGTGAATTAATCCCTGTGAAATCCGCGAAATTAAAAGCTGATGAAAAGATTATGGAATTAGTTGAACAAGTAAGAAAGGAAAATCAAGAGCTTATAGAAGTACTTGGAACCATTGATAAACCAGCATTTAGAAAGTATTATAAGGAATCTTCCTTGGGGAATATCTTAGCAGAAATGAATAAAAATATTTCAAAAGCTGATATTGGTTTGGTGAATTCAGGTGCTATCCGTGCCGATCTTAATACTGGAGAAATAACTACAGAGGAGGTCATTAATATATATCCGTTTGTAGACAAATATCATGTGGTTGAAATTGATGGAAAAGCACTCAAAGAACTTTTAGAATATAGTTATCAACTTACTTATGGATTTGCTCAATTATCTGGAATAAAAACAAAATTCGATTCAAATCTCCCTAAAGGTCAACGCTTAATAGAAGCCACAGTAAATGGAGAATTAATAGATGATAAAGGCAAATATACCATTGCAAGCAGTTCTTTTTTATCCAATGGAGGAGATGGATTTTCAATGCTAAAAGAAGGAAAACTGATATCTATAAGTGAGAAAAATCTAATTGATGAGTATATCGATTATATTCGTGAGCATCCTCAAGTTCCTTATCCTATTTCTGGGAATCAGCTTGATTTGGCAGGTGAGTAGCTGATTAATTAGTCTTTGCATGAATTCGAAAACCTAGAACTTTACCTTTCCTTGAAAAGGATTTTAAAATGATGAGTTTTATGGCTGTCACTAATTACAAAAATACATCAACCTAATAAATTGCTCGTAGAGCATAAATTCTTATACTAGAAAATGCAAAATTTCACCAATTGCTCGTAGAGCATATGTTATATCATACGTAAAACAGAAGCTAAAAAGCAAATCCCCTACGGGGAATAAAAAATACATGTTTGAATCCTCATATAAAATCTTAACCGCTACGCGGTAAGGATTTTTATAGTTATAGCAGAAAAATACCAAATCCTGTGTTACTCTCGTTTTGAAAATAATTGGCTAGCCATAGGTTCAATTTCTCGGGCAATCCTGATTTTTATTAATCAAACCCCTTTGTGACTATATAATCTGTATTGTTCTATTTATCCTAAAAATAAAACATAAAAAAGTGGTACCCACAAAAGTAGATACCACTGAAATTGAAATTAAAACCAAGCTAATTAGTATTTGCACGAAAACTTTCAATTTAGTCAAGTGCTTGATTCGAAAAGTTCAAGTTCTAGGCTTACCATTTCTGAAAATCAAAGAGCCTACTTTCGTAAATAACTGTTTTCAGAAAGGGTGTAAGGAAGAAATTGGGCTTTTCGGGCAAGGATTTATTAGACTTGCAAGAAAACTCCACATTCTCACTGTGTCTCTAGGAAGAAAGCTTCGAGAACAAGGCTTGGTTTTTATGAAAATCAAGGAGTTGACTTTTGTCAATGACTGTTTTCAGAAAAAGCATAACGCAGTTATCGGAGTTTTCTTGCAGAGACTAATTATAGGTCAAGTTTATACTTGACTCCTCCAAGAATCCAAAGTCCAGGTTGTGGTACTCCAAACTCTATAACTTTAACATCGTTGATGTTGTTAGCTTCGGCGAAAAACTCCATGGACTTATATTGGTAACTCAATTTTGCATTGATAGACCAATAATCTTCATAAGGATGATCTTCGTATTTAGATTCCTCAAAATTGTAGGTTTGATAGGAGCCAAGTCTGTCTTTATAAGAAGAAACAATCTGTAGATTCAAATTCTTAATCAACTCAAATTGAAATATCACATTTAGCTGATGACGAAGATTATTCAAAGCATATTTGCTCTGAAAGTCTAAATCTTCTTTCTTCATGTCCAAATAGGTATAATCTACATTCATCTTTTTCCAGAACTTCACATTCCACAATACATCGGGTTGTATTCTTGTGGCCAATTCTATACCATTTGTGGTGAGTTCAGTAATATTTTCTGTTCTCCAAATGGTATCATGCCAAACCCAATCGATGATATCGTTTCCATAGCGACGAAATACCGCTGCCTGAATCTGATATCCTTCTTTGCTGTATTCAGCACCCACCTCTAAGGTGAAAGACTTCTCAGGATTTAGTTCTGTATTTCCCATATTGGCAGGGCCAGAATAGAATAAATCGGTGAAAGTTGGGAGTCTCATGGCATTATTTGCGGAGGCTATTAACTTAAGTTCCGGCATAGCTTGATAACTAATGTCTATCCCTGGATAAACTGAGATATCTTGGTCTTTAGTAGAATACCAGTGGGCTAGTAATCCGAGTGAGACTTGCCACTTTTTACCCAGTTCTTTAGATTGTTCCACATACAAACCTGCATGATCGCGCTCAAAGGAGTATTTGAATTGTTGGTCTTTTGCCCAGCTTATACTTTCTGGCTCGTCCAACTTTTCTCCCATACTCGAACTCAACAATTGCTCTCTCTTGATATTTAATCCCACAGAGGTTTTCCCCAATTTAGAATAGAATATCATTTTTGCCCTTCCTCCGTAAACATCAGTTTGGTGGAAGTTCTGATAAAGCTCTGGCTTCTCTCTAGTGAGCTGCCAATTGTCTCTATGCTGACGATAGTAGGGTAGAACAGATACTCTAACTTTATTTCCAAAATGGAATCCTAGAGAGGCATTTCTACTTTGGTTGCTCTCGTATTGCATAGGGTATTTTGGAGAATAAAAAGAATTGGCTCCAAAATCTTTCTGCATAAATCCCAGTTGAGCATCCATCAATAGGGCTTTCAATTGTAGACTCGACTGTAAGAAAGCATTATAGCTTTTAAAGTCGGTGTTTTCCATATAACCATCGCTGGCTTTCTGGTCGTATGAAACTCTAGTCTTCCAGTCTTTTACTTGGAAATTACCGGTGGCTCCATAATGGTATAAACCATTTTGTCCGCCTATTAGCCTAGCCGAAAGGTGATTACCTTCTTCAGCTTTGGTAATAATGTTGATGGCGCCACTAAAGGCATTGGGACCGAAAACTCGGGCTCCGGGGCCTTTCAGCACTTCTACTTTTTGAATATCGGAAATATCGACCGGGATATTCAAATTAAAATGACCAGTTTGGGGATCAGAGACGGGGATTCCGTTGATTAACACTAAAACTTGATCGAATGAGCCACCTCTAATGCTCACATCTGCTTGTACTCCTTGGCCTCCTCTTTGGCGGATATCTACCGACTGTACAAAAGAGAGAAGCTCTGCCAAATCGCTGACGGGTGCCGACTCAATCTCTTGTTTAGTGATGGTAGTAATCATCCTTCCATGTTGCGAGAAAACCAGAGGTTCTGCTTGCGCGGTCACTTCTAATTCTTCCAATTCCACATCTTCACCAGGAATAGCCATGATATTGCTTTGTGCTACAACAGCACTAGCAGCAAGTGTTAGAATGCTAAAAGTAAGCTCCAATCTTCCGATTTTCACAATACTTTTCAAGCTATTAAACACCGCATAGGCTTTTCGGCTCCATTGACGGAAATGAATAGAATGACGACCACTAAAACTTCTAGATTTCATATTGAAATATTTTAATGATTATTTAAGGCGGCAAAAGTAATATTTTTTCAAAACGAGGAGCATTTTTTGCGAAAAAGAATTAGTCTAAATTTTATGGCTTGATTATTAGGTAACAGTGGCTAGTCAAAAGTTAATAGTGAACAACGAACACTGAATAGCCAAAATTTAAATTCTGAAAATCACCTATTTAAACTTATTTCCTAACTAGAAT
>JADGDY010000002.1 GCA_016744655.1 Bacteroidales bacterium
CCAATCAATATTGATTGAAAATGGTATTACAGCAATATTAATATTTGAATTATCAGAAGTTACAGGAAATACTGGTAACCTCACTGGTATGGTAAAAGACTCTATTACAGGAGAACCAATTCTGGAAGCTACAGTTTCTGTATTAGATCAAACAATCAATACTGACACCGATGGTATGTATTTATTTTCTGACTTAGCAATTGGTATGCAAGAAGTAACAGTAAGTGCTAATGGATACGAAACACAAACCCAATCTATTTTGATTGAAAATGGTGAAACAGTAATATTAATATTTGAATTATCAGAAGTTACAGGAAATACTGGTAACCTCACTGGTATGGTAAAAGATTCTATTACAGGAGAACCAATTCTGGAAGCTGCAGTTCATGTATTAGATCAAACTACCAATACTGATACCGATGGTATGTATTTATTTTCTGACCTAGCAATTGGTATGCAAGAAGTAACAGTAAGTGCTAATGGATACGAAACACAAGCTCAATCTATTTTGATTGAAAATGGTGAAACAGTAGTATTAGATTTTGAATTATCAGAAGTTACAGGAAATACTGGTAACCTCACTGGTATGGTAAAAGATTCTATTACAGGAGAACCAATTCTGGAAGCTACAGTTTCTGTATTAGATCAAACAACCAATACTGATACCGATGGTATGTATTTATTTTCTGACCTAGCAATTGGTATGCAAGAAGTAACAGTAAGTGCTAATGGATACGAAACACAAGCTCAATCTATTTTGATTGAAAGTGGTGAAACAGTAGTATTGGATTTTGAATTATCAGAGATTGCAATTAGTACAGGTAATCTTTCAGGTATCGTTAAGGATTCCCTTTCTGGTAATCCAATCATGGGAGCTACAGTTTCTATATTGGATCAAACTACCAATACAAATGCAGATGGTAAATATTATTTTGCCGACCTAGTAACTGGCATCCAGGAGGTTTCAGTTTTTGCCAATGGATATGAAGCACAAACTCAATCCATATTGATTGAAGATGGTACTATAGCTGTTTTAATCTTTGAACTTAATGAATTGTTTCTAGCTCCTCCAATAAATTTGACAGGCCCAGAATATGTGGTTTTCAATAATCCTATTGAGCTTATTTGGAATGCTCCAAGTAGTCTTTTAAATACAAAAGATGACTATAGTAATCAGGCACTGTCTATTATTGATTCCGAAAATAAAAATGATGTTTTTTTATCTCAATCAAAAAGTATATTAGGATACAACATATATACATCTCTTAATAACGGTTCCTTTGAGTATCTAGATTTCACAGAAGAAACTAGCTACATTGATAATAGCTATAATATAGTAGGAATACATTCTTATTATGTTACTGCTGTATATGAAGAAGGAGAATCAGAGCCATCAAATGAGATAATTGTAGATGTGATTCTGGCTCTTACAGAAGATCTAGATAATGCAATTCAATTATACCCTAATCCTGTTATAAATTATTTATACCTAAGCTCTAATCTTTCAATTAAGCAAATAACAGCTTTTGACAATATTGGAAGAGTTGTTATATCGGAAAAAGTAAATACTCAAAGGCATCAGATTAATATATCAAATATTGAATCTGGAATATATACATTCCAAATTGAAACAGATGAAAGGATATATTCAAAGCGGATAATTATTAAGTAAATTAAGTTTATGATCATAGGGGTGGCAATTAATTTTGTCACCCCTTTTGTTTTATATTGACTCTTCAATGATTAAATTGATCATACATTATAATAAAATTAGCTACAATAATAGTGTCAACTTTTCCTTTTTTCGGTCAAATCAAAATTAGACTGTCTAAATCAAATTCCGAGCATTTCCATGGGTGTATATGTTAGTCATATAAATAAAGATCCCATAAAGGATTATTTCCATCTCATTGTTAATGTAGAACTCAGGTTAGTAAGATGTGAAACCAAGTAGTTTACTCTAAAAACCTAACTTTAGCTTCCTCTTTATCAAAAGAAGACTTCTTAAAGGGATGCGCCTCGGTATTAAACACATAATCATCCAAATTGAACTCTCCATTACCCATGGTAAAGGATAAATAGAAATACTTCATGGTTTCGGCAAAGAAGAAGGTGGGCATATAATCCTTTTTCTCCATGGTTTGCACATCCTTAATGGAGGAGAAAGCTACATCGGTTCTGCAGTATTTCATGATGTCTCTCCAATATTGTTCTATCATATCTTCATATACTTTCTTACCTGTAAAATGCAAGAGGAGGCTTTGAATTAAGTTTTAAATGGACAGATAGTGAATTAGAGGAAGTTGAATTGTATTCAAAAAACGGGAATACTTGTACCCTCTATTATAATGGAATGAGCAAAACTATTGAGACTACAAAAGGGGAAAGCTATCGTTTCGATGAATACCTTCAGTTGTTATAGATTAAATTCGTTTGTATACTGTTATAAAACAGCGTTTTTTAAGACAAAAAATTGGCTTTACTAGAGGATGGTTTTTGTAATCAAATGGATAATGATAATCCTTCAATATTTATATTATATTTCATATAAATGTCTACCAGATATAGATTCATCACTATATTTGGTACACTTACTATTCTTTTCTTAATTGGTATTATTCAGTCAATCCCAATCTAATCTTCACTTCTCCCCTATCAAAAGAAAACTTCTTAAAAGGACGTGCTTCGGTATTAAACACGTAATCATTTAGGCTTAATTTACTATTAACTTGAGGTACTGATTTAAAAAACAAGTAAAACCTTACTGTTCTTATAATTTTGTTTTAGCAAAAAAAGAGCTTCTCTCAATGACTAGAAGATGATCATTTGATTCTTCTATCCCAAGAACAAATTGTCCTTCCTCTGAACATCAAAACTAAGAAAACTCATCTGAGCGATATCCACCATCATTTGAACAGCAATTAAATTCATTTGAATTATATATTTCGACTTATAAATGATCTGTCATCTAATTTTGTGCACCAAATTACTTGAAATTAAATCTAAATATTACAGATGAAGAACATCAGAAATATCATTTATCTTTTTTACCTCTTAGTTTTTGCCACCCCGTCAATAGGGATTTCACAAAATGATAGTCTAGGAACTGCTTCATTAGAGAAATTTCCTGTTATAAGTTGTAATTATTTGCATTATGTCAAATCTTCTAATAGTTCAGATAACTATATTCATACTAATAGGGAATTAAACTTCAAGCTTAATTATGCTTATGAGTTACATCAAGATTCATTATACCTGTTGGCCGGTTTGCAATTCTCAAATACAAACTATAAATATCCTTCAATTTACTCGATTACAAACGATAATTTAATCCATGGATTATACTATTTTGGCATAAGCAAATTATCAAAAAAGGGATATAAATATGTTGGATTAATTAGCCCAATAATGGCTTCTTCCTTAGACAATAAAATAAGGAAAAGGGATCTCTTCATCCAAACAGATTTTATTATTTCCAAAAGAATAAAGCCTCATTTCGAGCTTGGATTTGGTTTCTCTTATGGTACCGGAATTTCCAAGAATACTAATTATGTTTTCTATCCATTAACAACAGTTAAATATAGAAAAGGTAATGTATTAATATCTGGCCTATTGCCTTCAAAAATATCATGTGTTAAAAGTATTGGTAAACACGATTTTGGTATTATTGCCAGATATCGAGATACTTTTTTCAACAATACCAGCAGATTGGTCGTTATTGATGATACACAAATGCTTCGAAACAAAAAGTTCACTATTGGCCCTTCATATCAACTCAACATATTCAAAGATTTATATTTTGAACTTGAATTAGATATTGTTCTTGTAGACAAGCATTACCGATACATTAACACAAAAGAAAAAAGTTATACATTTAATTCTTCAGAGAAGTTTATTATAAGTTTAGCTTTACACATTCTTAAATAATAACATAGAAATGAATCTACTTAAATTACCCAGGTATAGCCTGTTATCAATATTGCTTAGAATAATTGTGGTAAGTATTATTGCTGTAGCACACATGCAACTTCTTATTCTTATTTTGGAACTATTAGACAAAAACTCTAACGTTGACCTTTTAGAATATTCTATTTTAATCATTGGTTTTAATATTATTGTAGAAAGTAATTTGGCACTTGACTTATTATACAAAAGGTTATTCCCTTTACCTCAAAAGCTAAATCAAAGAATGATAGTTCAATTTAGTGTTGGTGTTATCATATTAATGGTTCTTTCATTTATTCTTATTAGTTTATTGCCTTATAAACTAGAGTCTGAAAACATCATATTTTCCATTAATTTAGTCATTGGTTTGGTTTTAATAAATGGTATGTCATCTAGGCTAATTCTATATAATATTACAGACCAACTTATACATTCAGAAAAACAAATTGCTCAGTTGAAACAGGAGAAGTTAAAATTGGATTATTTAAACTTACAAGATAAACTTGATCCTCATTTTTTATTCAACAACCTAACTATTTTGAAGTCGTTAGCTTATCATAAGAACGAATACACCGTTCCTTTTATTGAAAATTTCACAGATATCTATCGATATGTACTCCAAAGTAGCGACAAACAATTGGTGACAATAAATGAAGAGATAGAATTCATAGAGTCATTTTTAGATTTGCATAAAATAAGAATAGGAGAAGGATTAAAGATTAAAATAGATATCAATAATTCAGTAAGAACAAGAAAAATATCTCCACTTACTTTGCAATTACTGGTAGAGAACTCTTTGAAACATAATATTGTAAGCAAATCATCCCCTTTGAATATCAAGATTTACACTGAAGAGGATTTTATCGTAGTGGACAATAATATTAGAAAGAAACAAAGTACCTATTCAACCAAAATGGGACTAGAAAATTTAAGAATGCGTTATGAGTTTTTAACTGAAAAATTGATTATTTTCGATGATACAAATAATCATTTCACCGTTAAAGTACCCCTATTATAATCTTTAAATATGAAAGAAATACTAATTATTGAAGACGAACCTATTATTAGCGATTTACTAATCTCTATGGTAAAGAAACTTCGTCCAAATTGGAAAATATTAACGGTTCTCGAAAGTGTAGAGGAATCTATCTTTTGGTTAAAAACAAACCCATCACCTGATTTAATATTTTTAGATATCCAACTGAATGATGATATCTGTTTCACCATATTTGATGAGGTTATTGTAGATAGTAAAATTATTTTCACAACAGCCTATGATAATTATGCTATTCAAGCATTTGATCTTAATTCCATACATTATCTTTTAAAACCAATCCGAGAATATAAGCTAGTTCATGCCATAGAAAAATTCGAATCTTCAATTATGGGCTCCACTCTTGATGAGAAAAAAATTTATAGTAGTATTTTAAAAGCAATGAATGCTGATCAGAGAAGTTATAGATCTAAAATCCTTATTCATGGTATCACATCATATTACCAGGTTTTTATTCAAGACATTGCCTATTTTCAAATTGAAAACAAAGCTCTTTATGCCATTACTTCAGATAAAAAGGAACATATTATAGACTCCACAATAGAGAGTTTAATGCCCCAATTAGATCCTCAGCTCTTTTTTAGAGTGAATAGAAGCACCATTGTCAATATTAAATTTATTTTCAATTTTGAAAACTATTTTTCAGGAAAACTCATCTTGAATCTTCTCCCTCCATTCTCAAAAACTTTTAAAATAAGTAGACTCAAGGCTAATGCCTTCAAAATTTGGATGGGGCAATAATTGTTACCAATAAATTTCTGTCAAAGTATAATACTATTTCAATCCCAACCTAAGCTTCACCTCTTCTGCATCAAAAGAAGACTTCTTAAAAGGATGTGCTTCGGTGTTGAATACATAATCATCAAGAATAAACTCCCCATTACCCATGGTGAAAGCCAAGTAGAAATATTTCATGGTTTCGGCGAAAAAGAAAGTGGGCATATAATCCTTTTTCTCCATGGTTTGCACATCCTTAATGGATGAAAAAGCCACATCGGTTCTGCAGTATTTCATAATATCGGCCCAGTATTGTTCAATCATATCTTCATATTTCTTCTTGCCTGTATAGTGCAAAAGATAGTAAGCTGACTCAATAATCTCTGGATTTAGATCGTAAACAGGATAAGTGGGAACTGCAGCATCGTAATCGTAAATCATAGGTTCTAAACCATATTTATTCCATAGCCAATCCCAAGTGGCTTGGTTTTTCTCAGCTCTTTCTATATCACCACTTATTGCTAATACGGCTGGAAAGAAAGCATCATATAATGTCACAATTCCACCTTCTTTGATCTCATCATTATCAGCATACATAAATTTGGTTTGCTTTTCTCCACTGTGCATATCAACTCTTCGGTACCAAAATGAAGTATCACTTTCATCAACCAAATAGGTGTTGATGGCATAAATACTCTTCTCCCAAATGGGTTTTAAATCTTCATCGCCGAAGAGGAGGTAGGCTTTATAAAGATATTCGTAATAAGAATCAATTCCGGCACAGATATGACTGGTTCCGTGTTTCCATTCTCCGGTTTCCACATCAATAAGCTCTGCTACTAAATTGATTTCCGAAACGCGATCCCACACGGCTAAATTTGCTTTTTTGGCAGTCTGATAATAAACAGGATTCTTGGTATAATAACTTAAAATCCCCATTTCCAACATATAAGATGCTGCTTCGGCCACGTTAATTTGAGAACCTTTTGCTTCTCCTGTTTTTAAGTTGAACCAATAATAGGGCATCCCAGTTGGCGAATCGAATGCTGCTAACATTTTCTGACCAAACTCTTCTGTTTTATCAAGTATCTTTTGGTCTTTGGTGTATTCGTACATGGCCAGCATACCACCTAGAATTCTAATGTTAACCTCAAAGGTTTTTACAAACAAATCTTTATCCCAGCTAATGGAATCGATAACATAGTTTTCAACCTCCTTAGCATATTCATCCAAGCCCATTACTTTCATGGTGCTATAGGCATCGATGGGAGATATTGCCAAAGATTCTTCATACCAATCTTGGTAACTTTTAGAGAGCGGTAGTAATACATCATGTCCCCAAGCATAGGTTTTATAGGCTTCCCAGCTTCTTACAAATTCCGATTTAACTTCTAATGCTAAATCTATTTCTACTTCTTTTGTTGCTGTTTCTTTTGGTGGATTATTACAAGAAGTAAAAAGAAGGAAAAGTGATGATAAAATTATTAATAATTGTTTCATTTTGATGGATTTACTGTTTCTTTTCCAAGAATAATTTACGATTTTTCTTTCACACAAAGCTAGTATCTTTATTAAAGAATAGGAACAAAAACATTGAAGTTAAATGTAAATATATTGCTTTATGACGATATATATTGAAGTAATACAGCTCTTAGGATATTGAAAACTGAGTACAAGTAACACAGAATCTCCTGAACTGTAGTTATATTTGAAGATCTGGTATTGTTGAACTGCAGCTCGGGAAAGCTGCGTTACTCCTAGAAGAAACAATGATCAGCTTTGCCGACCCTTGTTTCTGAAAAAATCCGTAAAAATTATCGGAAACGGTAGATGGATTTTCTTTTTATTAAAAAACATGTCGATTTCTAAATGTAAACTCAAAGTGTGAGTTTGCCTTGAATAGGGGTATGTTAATTTCTTGTATATGTAGAAACTGGATTTAATATAAATGCACTACTTTCTTAGTTTCAAAGAATTCCTCTTCATAGATTTTATGGAGATCGAGAATTTTGTAGTCTTTGTCGGTTCCCATGATTTCTTCTAAAACATCACCTCCTTTAATATAGAGTATACCATTTTTTAAATCGTTGAATCCTTTTTTCTTGATTTTATTATTAATCCAAGAACAGAATTCTGGTAGACGAGTTACCGCACGACTAACCACAAAATCAAACTGACCTTTTACTTGATTTGCTCGGATTTGCTCGGAAGTCACATTTCTTAAACCCAATTGCTCGGTGATGTCTTGTACTACCATGATCTTTTTACCAATGGAATCTACCAAATGAAAACGAACCTGTGGAAACATAATGGCTAAAGGAATTCCTGGGAAACCTCCTCCAGTTCCCACATCTAATACTAAAGAGTTTGGTTTAAACTCCATCATTTTAGCTATAGATAAGGAATGTAGAATATGACGCTCCATTAATTGGTCACTATCTTTTCTACTTACCAAATTGATTTTCGAGTTCCAATCTAAATACAAGGCTTCAGCCTTTAGGTATAAGTCAATTTGCTTGTCGGTAAGATTGGGGAAGTATTTCTTTAATATCATGTTTTTTGCTCTAATGATTTGCAAAGGTCGGAAAATTACGGCAGAATTTGAAAGGAAAATCAAGCGAAATTCTCCATATGGTAAGCGAATCTTATTCATTGGACAGTTTACATATCATGTACTATTTCCTAGTTGTTATTTCATGGAAACACTCTATAATCATTGAATTTCACTCTGGGATCTATGTACCTTTAATCAACCAATTCTCTAGCTCAAAACAATTATAGCATGAAAGATATTCAACCAACCAGCCTAATAGGGCTTTTCCTATTATTGGCCTATGCTGCGTGCGCGCAAGTTATTCCTGAAAATAAAAGAGTTGATTGGTCGCAAGCTGGACTTATACAAGAACTCCCATCCTCAGAAAATATTATATCAGTAATGGACTTTGGTGCAACTGGGAATGGTATAAACAATGACTCTCCAGCTGTTGTAGCAGCCTTGGAACAACTAAATAATGAAGCAGGAGTGTTATTTTTTCCTCCAGGAACATATCTGCTCAATCAACCCATTTTAACCTATAATAACTTAACCATTCGAGGAGCTGGTGCATCAGAAACTCATCTTCTTTTTTTTCTTTCCTCCGACAATATTCACTCTATTCAAAGTAGCGCTTCACAGTCTTCAGATTTCTATTCTGTTATAAGCGGCTATACAAAAGGATCCACGCAAATTATTGTTGAGGAGGCCAATGATATACAAGCAGGCGATTTTATAGAAATACAGCAAGAGAACGGAGATTGGGATATTAACCCAGCTAGTTGGGCCGCAAATTCGGTAGGACAAGTAATTAGAGTAGCTAGTGTAAATAACAATGAAATTAGCTTTGAGGACGCGATTAGAACAGATTATGATACATCTTTAAACCCTGTTTATAGAAAAATAGATCCTATAGAGAATGTGAAAATAGAAAACTTAAAAAACGAAAGGTATGATGCTCCTGATGATGGTGGAGCTAAAAATTTCTATTTTTCATATGCTGTAAACTGTCAAATTAGTGGAGTGGAATCTGTAAAAAGCCAAGGAAGTCATATTTATGCAACACATAGTTCCAATTTGTTTTTCTTCGGTAACTACCTTCACGATGCATTTATTTTTGACGGTACAGATACCCGTGGCTACGGTATCACCTTAAATATGCATACTGGTAATTGCCTTATAGAGAACAATATATTTAAAAACCTCAGACACGCCATGATGGTAAAAACTGGAGCCAATGGAAATGTTTTTTCCTATAATTACTCCCGTGAACCTCACCGTTCGGAACCCATTAGCGATTATTCTGGTGATATTTCTGTGCACGGGCATTATGCCTATGCAAACCTTTTTGAAGAAAATATAATACAGAATATTATTATCGATCATTATTGGGGCCCAGGCGGGCCATTAAATACCTTCTTTAGGAATAGAACCGAGCTTTATGGCTTGATCATGACCACGAATAGCGAACTAGAAACTGCTAATCAGAATTTTGTTGGCAACGAAATCACCAATAATTTCCCCTATGGATTTTATACCATTACAGGGCAGGATCATTTTCAGTATGGCAATAATGATGGCGGAACAGCTGTTCCTTCAGGTACTTCTAATTTACTTGATGAATCCTACTATTACTCAGAGCGCCCTTGGTTTTTAGAATCCTCATTTGCATTTCCTGGAATAGGTTACCCTAACTCATTAAATCAGTTTAGCAATCCGTCACAAGAAAGATGGCTAGAAGGCGGCGAAATGGTGGTGGAAATAGTTGCTACAGTTGGTACACAGCAGGCTTCTATTGATAAATATATCATTCGTTTAATGGGAAATCCTGTACATGATGAAGTGTTTTTGGAGTATTCTGAAAACATTGGATCTTTTAATTACCGTATTTACGATCTACATGGTCGATTACAGCTTCAAGGTATTTGTACGGCTTCGGATATGAGTTGTAGTATTCAAGTTGGTCAGTTACCTAAAGGAATTTATTTAATTGAGATTAAACGAAGAGATTTGTCGCAGGTGTTGAAGTTTAATAAACTTTAATAAAATCAAACACTACTCTTCTATAATGGGAAAGCTGTCCACAAAGGAAAGTTTGCCAGAGTAATTCATTGTGTTAATAAGCAGTTTATCGAAAAAAACACTATAGGAAAGTAAACAAAGAGGTTTCCTCAGAAGAGCTTTGGCTGTTTTAAACCTTACTTTTTGTTAATTCTATTTCATCCTTTGTGAGGAGAAATCAATAAAGAAGGTTTTTATTGGAAATTATGAATTAAGAAAGAAGACCCCTCCGCCATCTATTAATGGGCCTTGGTATAATTCCTCAAAAGAAATATTCTTGGACTCAAATAATTCTTGAAGCCTTTTTCCTTCACTATAGTGACTCAAGCTTCCCAATAGAAATACTTTATTGTCCATAATGCCACAAGCTCCTGGAAGAAAGCCATGATCCTGACCACTTAGAGTTACATCATGAGCATCAAAATAATGAACTTCTAAACCTTCGGCCGTGAGGGTTTTTTCAATTCCTTTATCTGAGGTGATGAAGCTTCCATCTGGCAGGGATAAAAGGTTACATCTGGTATAGGCCTGACTTACAGAAATGAATTTCTTATTGGCACTATGACGTAGGATACAAGAAGTGGAATAGTCTTGTTTATGAATTAAATACTGTGGTGTTGACACGGCATTATAATAACTTGTTTCAGGAAATTCATTGCCTAGTTTTTCTTTTCCTCTTAAAAAAGTTATTCTATGTTGCTTTAGAATATCTATTAAACTTCTAGGAGCATTTGGTGCTATGATCACCAAGTTCTCCATCTGAAACATAAAAATATCAGGATGTCCACTAATAGAAGGATAAACGGTTCCAAAAGACTCCAGCTGAAAAACTTCTCCAAATTTACTTAATTTTTCAATTGCAGATTCAGGAATACGGGCATCAATAATAATCAACATAGAAAGCTCTTTTGATGAGTTTGACATCTGTTTTTATTTTCACTGACAAAAAATGATTTGATAATAATTGTGAATTTTCTGATTTGTGACCAATAGCAAAATTCAATTGATCATGTGGCACATATATTATAATAGCTTTATCTGGCTTAAATTCTATTCTTTCAAATAAATGTTCTTTCCAAATCTCTGTCATCACTAATTCTTTGAAGGATGGATGATAGGGTCCTCCAACTAGGGAATGATTTGGGTCTAACTCTTCGGAAGGATGTAGTCCAATACGAATCACATTTACATTAGCCTCCTCAAAAAGTAAATATAAATCTTTCACCCATAAAATAGCTTCTGTTAACCTCATGGGTGTGTATTTACCCATTTCCATAAGGCCTTCCAACTGAGTTCCTTTAATGACTAGGCAAGGATATATTCTAGTGTTTTTAGCGCCCAACTCAATTATTCTTTTCGCCGTATGAAGTGCTTTCTCACGTGTATCACCAGGCAAACCTATCATCATTTGTAAACCCAGTTCAAATCCAGCTTCAATAATCATTTTACTGGCATTCTCAACATCTTCAATGTTATGCCCTCTACCACTTTTTGCTAAAACTTCTTCATCTAATGTTTGAGCACCTAGTTCTATGGTTTTTACTTTGTATTTCTTAAGAAGATTGAGGATGTCTTCATTGATATAATCTGGGCGCGTACTTAGTCTTATTCCTTCCACCCTGGAACCATTAACGTATTTAGCAGCAGTTTCTAAGTAAGCTTTTTGGATGTCAATGGGAATTCCTGTAAAACTTCCACCAAAAAAAGCAATTTCCACACGGCTTCTTTTGGCTGGTATGGTTTCTAAGTAAGATTCAATTTTGTCTTTTACTGCTTGTATATCGGGAATATGTTGCTGACCACTAATTTTTTTTTGGTCACAAAACACACATTGATGGGGACAAGCCATCTCAGGAATAAATATAGGTATATTATAGTGTTTGAGCATTTTAGTAATTCCTTAATTTCAATTTCAAGAATAAAGGTAGTGAAATACAGCGAGAACTCAAAGAAATTTCATTTCAATACCTCTTTATTAACATATTGGAATAAAGGGATCATATTAATTTTTATGGGGACAAGCAATAAATAGAATCAGAGTTGAATTTATTTGCTTATTCTTTTCTTTGCTTGCCCAAAGAAAAGAACCAAAAAAAAGGTCACATTATTCAAGGTGTTATCATTTTCCCTATGGTTGAATAATAACATTCCATTCCAGACGGAATCAAGCATATTCATGCCTGATTTGGATCCGCCTTCCATTCACTACACTACGAAAAATGAGTAGTAGAAGGGTTAATTAGTCTTTTGCTTGTTAGTTGCCTTTCAGCATTTTTGTTGTTTCAAACGTTTGTTTATGAGTTGAATATGATAATCATAAAGAAAATACATTGATTACTAATGAAAGAACATTAAAGCTCCGGACTTTGATGACCTCAACTGAAGAAACAAAAAAAAGATAGAGTTTTCCTTAGGAAATACTTCTTTTTGAGTTTGAAATGGTATTAATGGGTCCCGAATAAAGTCGATGAGGATACTCCTTAGAGGATTACACAATGTACTATCTCCCTAATAAGACAGCAATAGATCTTTCGAATAAAGCAACTAATAAAGTAAATGAGTTTAACGAGTTTCTTCTAAAGTAAAGCTTACACTTTTCATTTTACCACCTAGGGGAGGATTCATCTTTTGTATTTTTACTTTTCCATATTCCATGCTAGGATATTCAGAAAACAACTTTTTAATAATTCTTCGTCCCACATGCTCAAGCAAATCTGAACTAATAGCCATTTCAGCTTTTATCAATTGAAAAACATCTAAATAACTAATAGTATCATTTATACTATCGCTAGCTTCAGCTCTTGTGGTATCGTTTCTAAAATAGAAGTCAACAGTAAAGTGAGTTCCTATTTCTTTTTCTTCTTTAAAGCATCCGTGGTAGGAATAGAATTCCATTGCTTCTATGGCAATCATCGACATATGGTTCTAGTATAAAAAGTTATTGTATGGATATCTAACGGCATGAATTCTCTTAACTTCAGCATATAACATTTTTCGAAGTTCAGGAACATTAGTTTTATCTTTAGCAGAAATAAACAAGGCCGGCATGTTTTCTTTGCTCATCCAAGTTTCTTTCCAATAATTTAAATCATAGTTTTTCTTGGTAATTGGAGTTAAGTCATCTTCATCTTTTTGCTCATACGTATAAGCATCTATTTTATTGAATAGCATGATTACCGGCTTGTCCCCAGCTCCTATTTCACTTAAAGTCTGATTCACTACTTTAATTTGATCCTCAAAATCGGGATGAGAAATATCAACCAAATGAATAAGTAAGTCAGATTCTCTAACTTCATCTAAAGTAGATTTAAAGCTTTCCACCAAACCATGAGGAAGCTTTCTGATAAACCCAACCGTATCGGAAAGAAGGAATGGTAGATTATCTACAACCACTTTTCTCACAGTAGTATCAAGGGTGGCAAATAGCTTGTTTTCTGCAAAAACTTCAGTTTTGCTCAATAAGGTCATTAAGGTACTTTTACCAACATTAGTATAACCTACCAATGCAGCTCTTACAAGACTTCCTCTGTTTTGTCTTTGAGTAGACATTTGCTTATCAATATCTTTCAATCGTGTTTTCAACAATGAAATTCTATCTCGAATAATCCTTCTATCCGTTTCAATCTCCGTTTCACCAGGACCTCTCATGCCAATTCCTCCTCTTTGTCGCTCAAGGTGAGTCCACATACGAGTTAACCGAGGCAACAGGTATTGATACTGTGCCAATTCCACTTGTACTTTCGCGTGAGCGGTTTGAGCCCTTTGAGCAAAAATATCGAGAATTAAATTGGTTCTATCCATGATTTTAATCTCCAAAACCTTTTCTAGGTTTCTGATCTGGGAGGCGCCCAATTCATCATCAAATACTGCCAAATCAATATTCTCGGCCTTAATATAAGCTGCGATCTCATTTAACTTACCGGAACCAACAAATGTTTTTTGGTCTGGGCGAGATAACTTTTGTACGAAGCGTTTCACCTCCAATGCGCCTGCAGTCGTCACCAAAAAGGCCAGTTCATCAAGATATTCCTGACTTTTTTCAGCATTTTGATTTTGGGTAATCAAACCTATTAAAATGGCTCTTTCTGTTTTATTCTCTTTGGTTTTGTAATTGGACATATTAAAATTTTGAGCTGCAAAAATACGCAAAATGACTCAAATGCTTTGTGCTATAAATATATAATATTAAATCGCCTTTAAATCAGAATATAAGCGCTTTTTGCATGTCGAAAATAATCCTAAATTTGCGCTTCAATAAAACCATTATATAAAAATTTAATATAGCACAGATGCAGAAATCTATTGTTTTACTAGCCGGTGGTGGTCCAGCTCCCGGTATCAACACTGTTATTGCCACAGTGGCCAAAGTATTCTTAAAAGCTGGCTTTAAAGTTATTGGATTAAATGGGGGGTTCAAAGCCTTATTTGCTGAAGCTCCTAATGTTACAGAATTTGATTTTGCATTGGCCGATCGTATCCATAAAGAAGGTGGATCCGCTATTCAAATGAGTAGATATAAGCCGAAAGATGACGAGTTTCGTGCAGATATATTTATCAAACACAATGTGAAACTCCTGGTTACCATTGGAGGAGATGATACAGCCTCAACAGCCAATAGAATTGCCAAATATCTATCCAGTAAAAATATTCGAATTCAAAATATTCATGTTCCAAAAACCATCGATAACGATCTTCCTTTACCCGAAGGAACTCCTACTTTTGGTTATCACTCAGCAAAAAGTGAAGGAGTAAGAATTGCTACTACTATATATGAAGATGCCAGAACTAGTGGAAACTGGTTTATCGTTAGTGCCATGGGACGTGAAGCTGGTCACTTAGCTTTCGGAATTGGAGCTGCCTGTCATTACCCTATGATTATTATTCCTGAGATGTTTAATAAAACAACCATTACTCTAGATAAGATCATCCGATTGATTATATCCTCTATACTAAAACGTAAGCTTTTAGGTATTAACTATGGTGTTGTTATTGTTAGTGAAGGCGTTTTCCATAGCATGGGTGACGAAGAGATTGAAAAGTCAGGAATCAACTTCACATATGATGAACATGGTCACCCAGAATTAGGGAATTTAAGTAAAGCCCATATATTCAACGTTTTATTACAGCAAGAATTGAAAAAGATTGAGCTTAAAATCAAGAGTCGTCCTGTGGAAATTGGATATGAAATTAGATGTGTTCAGCCTGTAGCTTTTGATTTAGTATATTGCGCAAACCTTGGAATGGGAGTAAAAAAACTATTCGATTTAGGAATCACAGGTGCTATGGTTACAGCAGATCATAAAGGAGACATCTATCCTCTTTATTTGAAAGATGTTGAAGATGAAGAAGGCAAAATAAAGCCAAGGTTGGTAAATATATATTCTGAGAAGTTTAAAATGGTATATGAAGACAACCAACAATATTTAGTAGAAGATGATTATGATACTGCTAGGTATTATCTGGAAAAACCGGATGACTACGATTTCTTTAAAGTATTAAACTGGGAAGAAGACGAAATATAAAAAAAACTAATCAAATACAAAAGAGACAAGTTCATTTTAAGAACTTGTCTCTTTTGTGCTTTAGTTCGCATATTTAGTACTATTTTATGCCTTATTATAAGTTTTTACTCAAACATCATTTGGTAATATCTGTCAATACTTTCTTTTAATTCAGGAATAGAAACATATTTACTTTTTCTTATGTATTCTTTTCGGTCAAAAAATGCCAATAATGTAGGCATTGAGAAAACCCCGTAGTCAGCAGTTATTTCTGGATGATCCTCAGAGTTAACAAAATATAGTTTCATTTTAGGGTAATACTTGACTAATAGTTCTTCTACTTTGGGTCTTAGGCTCTTGCAAGGAGCACAATTGTTACTGTAAAAATATACTAGTAGGGCTTCATCATTTAATATAGCTTCTTGAAGTTGAGCTAATTGTTGCAGTTCTTTGTCCATAGCAAATAAAAATTTAAGGCGGCAAAACTAATAAAATTATTAATTTTGCCCTAAAGATACATCAATGATAGACCAAAATAATAATTCCACTAACGAAATTGCCAAACGCCCTGATGGTTTGACGATACTTTGCGTCCTTAGTTTTATAGGATCAGGATTGGCTTTTATATCTAATTTTATGGTATTTATGATATTTCCATCCATACCAGAGATTATGGATAGCGATGAATTTATTCAGATGCCAAACTTAGAACCTGAATTGCTTTTAGAATTCCTCACATCGGCAGGTAGGAGTTACTTTCTTATTGGGTCTTTATTATACTTATTGTCATTTGTTGGAGTGTTTTTGATGTGGAAACTGAGAAAAAAAGGAATTCACTTTTATGCCATGGCACAAATTGCTCTTTTGATTATTCCTCTGATATTTATCAGTACAGAATTATCGGCCCTTCCGAGTTTACTAATTACCGTATTATTCATTTTATTGTATTCAAGATTCCTTAAAGTGATGTATTAATGAATCAAAAAAACAAACTACCTTTTCTGTTAAGTATTCTGCTTTACAGCTTGTTATTATTAGCATTACTGATTTTAGTAGTCTTTGCATTATTGTCTATAAATCAATACCAATTTGCCTATTTACTTGATGCATACAGCAGTCGTAGTTTTGAGTTTAGTCTACTTACCCAATTGTATACACCCTTTCTATTTATTATCATCTACATAGTTTCAATTATTTTGATGATTCTCACCAAGAAGATAGGCTATTATTTATTCTATTTATTAAACCTTTTTTTAGTTGTCGTTTTAATACTTCACCCACCCATTCATTTTTTAAATATTAGCGTTATTATCCTAATAAATCTCATCATTTTTTGGCAGTTTTCCTCTTATGAAAAGACCAAATTGAAGCAAGAATTGGTAATTATTGAAGATTAGTCAATATTAAAAATGCCCTTTTTTGATGAATTCTGATCGAAATTGGACATTTATTTCTAAAAATAGTCTAATTTTATAATAATGCTTATGTATTTGTATTCGCGTATGAGGTTAGTTTTTGATGTCTTAAGTTGTTGACAAATGTTAATAAAGCATAAAAAACCATGCCTCCTTTTGTAAAAAGCAGATTATCAAACTATTAGATCATTGTTTTTATTGTGGTATTTCACTTCTTTATTTAGAAAGATTCCATCTAATATCTTTCTATAAACAGTAGTATGGTCTTGCATTCCGAAAGGCTAAAAACCCTAATTGTAACATTGATAATAAATTAACAATAAGTTTTCGTTAAATATCCATTGAAAAATGGCAAAATCATTGTAAATTAGCAAGCATAAATCATTTGTTTCTATGGGGGAAGCAATAAACAATAAATCAATTTTAAATCAATTCAATTATTAACTAATTTTTTGAAGTTATGAGAAAATTAACTCTACTACTCGCATTGATCGGCTTTTTGGGCGTTCAAGGAGTATTTGCGCAAACTTCTGTAACTGGTACAATAACTGATGCAGATAATGGAGGAACTCTTCCAGGCGTATCTGTTTTAGTTAAAGGAACCAGTATCGGAACGGTAACCGATATGGATGGTAAGTATAGCTTACAAGTTCCTGAGGACGCTGCAGCTCTTCAGTATTCATTCGTTGGAATGGAACCACAAGAAGTTGCTTACACTGGACAAACTACTATTGACGTAGCTATGCTTGCCAGTGCTTTAAAACTAGATGAGGTAGTTGTTACTGCCTTAGGTGTTTCTCGCGAGAAAAAATCACTGGGTTATGCTACTCAAGAGGTAACGGGTGATGATTTGAACAAAATCTCAAACGACAACTTTATCAATTCTATTTCTGGTAAAGTTGCTGGTGTTCAAATTAAGAACAACACAAACATGGGTGGTTCTTCGAATATTATTATTCGTGGTAACTCCTCTCTTACACAAAACAATCAGGCTTTATTTGTTATTGATGGTGTTCCTGTGGATAACTCCAATACAAATAACACTGGACAAACCACTGGTAGAAGTGGATTTGACTACGGTAGTGCTGCTTCAGATATCAACCCAGAGGATATTGAAAGTATGAACGTATTGAAAGGTGCTGCTGCATCTGCTCTTTATGGTTCTCGTGCTGCGAATGGTGTAATTATGATTACAACTAAAAAAGGTAAAAAAGCTGGTGAAGGTTCAAAAAGAATTGGTGTGAACATCCATTCAAATGTAACTGTAGGTTTTGTTGACAAATCAACTTTCCCTAAATACCAAACTAATTATGGTTCTGGTTATGGCCCATATTATAGTGGTGGTGATTATCCAGGTTTAGAAGAAATTGATGTGAACGGAGATGGTGTTACTGAACTCGTAGTGCCTTTTACTGAAGATGCTTCAATGGGACAACAATTTGATCCTAATTTGAATGTTGTTCATTGGGATTATTTCGATCCAACTTCGCCTAATTATCAAAAAATGCACCCTTATATAAATTCTCCAAATGGTGCTGAAACATTCTTTAATGACCAATTAACATTGAAAAATAGTATTGATGTTAACGGTGGAAGTGATGTATCTACTTTTCGCGTTGGATATACAAACATGTACCAAAAAGGTATTTTGCCTAACTCTCAGTTAGACAAGAATACATTTAATATTAGTGCTTCGTATGATGTTCTTAAGAATGTAAAAGTATCTGCTGCAGCGAATTATTATAAGACAAATGGTAAAGGTCGTAACCATACAGGCTATAGTGAAAATATTGTGGCTGGGATGCGTCAGTGGTGGCAAACTAATGTTGATTTAAAAGAGCAGGAGCGTGCTTATGAAGCTGAGAATCAAAATGTAACTTGGAATAGAAGTGGTTGGAATAATGGAGCACCAATTTATTGGGATAATCCTTATTTCCAAAGATATGAGTCTTATCAAACTGATGAGAGAAACCGTATCGTTGGTTATTTCCAAGCTGATTGGAAAATTAATGACCATTTTAATTTAATGGGTCGTGCTTCTGTTGATACTTATGATGAGCTTCAAGAAGAAAGAAAAGCCATGGGGTCAATTGCTAATGAGTTTGGTGTTGGTAGAGTTGAACAGACTTCGGGTTATTTTAGATTAGACCGTAGATTTATGGAAGCTAATTATGATCTTAAATTAGACTATCATAAAGATTTAGGTGAAGACTGGAATTTAAATGCTTTTGCGGGTGTAAACATTCGTCGTAATAATATTAACGAAGCTTTCGCTTCTACAAATGGTGGTTTATTAGTCCCTAATGTATATGCTTTAAGAAATGCTGCTGCTATTAGTGCGGATGAAAATGTATATAAAAAAGGTGTTAATGGTTATTATCTAGCTGCTTCACTTGCTTATAAAAGCATGTTATATTTAGATGCGACCTATCGTTATGATATTTCTTCTACCTTACCAAAAACAGACTGGGCTTATGGATACTATTCAATATCTGGTAGCTGGTTGTTCTCAGAGATGGTAGAAGCTGATTGGATGCAGTTAGGTAAAGTTAGAGTGAATTACGCTCAAGTAGGTAATGATGCTCCATATTTATCATTATATGATACTTATGACCAATTCCCTAGTTTTAATGGTAATGCAGTAGTTTCTGTACCTAGTACTACAAACAATGTAAATCTTAAGCCTGAAACAACACATTCTTTAGAAGCAGGTTTTGAAATGACTATGCTAAACAATCGTTTAGGAGTTGATTTTGCATATTACAAGACAAATACAGAAGATCAGATTATGCCAGTTGCTGTTTCTACAGCTACAGGTTATTCGCGTAAGTATTTTAATGCTGGAGAGATTCAAAACTCTGGTATTGAATTAGCTCTTAGAGGTACTGCAATGAAAACTAATGATTTCCGTTGGGATATCAACTTAAACTTTGCTAAAAATACATCTAAAGTGGTATCGTTATTTGATAAAGATGGTCAGAAAGTTGATAATCTTCAATTAGGTTCTTTACAAGGTGGTGTTACTATTAACGCTAAAGTTGGTGAACCTTATGGTGTAATTCAAGGACAAGATTATGTTTATCATAATGGACAGAAGGTAATAAACTCTAGTGGTTATTATTTAAAGTCTCCTACATCTGATAATATTCTAGGTGATATTAACCCAGATTTCAATATGGGATTAAACAATGCTTTCTCTTGGAAGAATATTTCTTTCAGTTTCTTAATTGATTGGCAACAAGGTGGATCTTTATTCTCTCTTGACCAATATTATGGTAGAGCAACTGGTCTTTACGAAGAAACAGATTATACTAACGACTTAGGAAATCCTGTTCGTAACCCTGTTACATATAATGATGATGGATCTTATGCAAGCACTTCAGGTGGTCTTGTTTTAGAAGGTGTTGTTGAACAAGAAGATGGTTCATACACTACAAATACTAAGCGTGTTGAAGGTGGTAACTATAAAGTATTTGGTTACAGTAGAAACCCAAATGCTGCTTTTATTTATGATGCTACATATATCAAGTTAAGAGAAGCTGTTATTACTTATAATATGCCAAGAAAAGTTATGGATAAGACATTTATTCATGGTGCTTCATTTAGCTTAGTAGGTGGTAATCTATGGATTATCTCTAAAGAACTTCCTCATGCAGATCCTGAAGCATCACAAGGTGCTGGTAACATTCAAGGATGGCAATCAGGTGTGATGCCTTCTTTAAGAACTATTGGATTCAGTGTTAAATTACAATTTTAAAACGAAGTATTATGAAAAGAATATATTTAATCTTAATAGTTTTAGTCGGGATCTCGGTTTCTTGTACTAAAAACTTCGAAGACTGGCAAAAGGATGAGAAGCATCCTGCCGAAGTGTCTGGGGAAATGCTTTTTACCCATGCACAAAAAGCACTAGCCGATCAAGTTGCTAGTAGCAATGTGAACCTAAACAATCATAAACTATATGCCCAATATTGGACAGAGACAACTTATACTGATGAGGCGAATTATGATTTAATCAACAGAAATATCCCTGATAATGTATTTAGAGTAATTTATCGTGATATTTTGAAAGATCTTCAGCAAGCAAAAGTTATAATGGCTAGTGAAGCAACAACTACAGTAGAGGCTGAAAAAGCGAAAGCTAATAGGTTGATTATTGTTGATGTATTAGAAGTATATGCTTACCAAAGATTAGTTGATATTTTTGGAAATGTACCTTATTCTGAAGCATTAGATATTGATGCTACTTTGAACCCAAAGTATGATGATGGTATGACGATTTATAAAGATTTATATGAGAAATTGAAAGTTGTTACGGAAAGTTTAAATCCAGATGCAGGAAGTTTTGGTGATGACTATCAATCTTCAGATTTATATTACGGAGGTGATGTACAATCTTGGATTACTTTTGCAGAATCTTTAAAATTTAGATTAGCTATTACTATAGCAGATGCTGACGATGCAACAGCAAAAAGCTGGGCTGAGGCAGCTGCAGCAAAAACTTTTGCAAGTAGTGCTGAAGATGCTAAGTTAGTTTATGAAGCTGCTCCCCTAGACAATACAAATCCAATTTATCAGGATTTAGTAGCTAGTGGTCGTAAGGATTTTATACCTGCTAATACTGTAATTGATTATATGAATACACTAGCTGATCCGAGAGTGAGTGCATATTTTGCTGATCAGATTGAGTTTTCATATGATAAAGACGAAACAACTAATGCAAAGGTAGATACTGAATTACCTGGTACAGGTAAGAAGGTATTATATTATGCAAATGACTCTGTAGTTCATGTACAATTGCCTTTTACTGTTTTAGCAGTAGATTCTATGGATGTGTTTACTTATTATGAAGGAGGTGTTTATGGTTCTTCAAATGCTTGGGCTAACTATTCTCATGTTGGTACTATGATTTTGGATGCTACATTCCCTATTCAACTGCTTTCTTTCACAGAAATGGAATTCTACAAAGCCGAAGCTGCTGCTCGTGGATGGTCAGTTGGTGGAACAGCTCTAGAGCATTATGAAGCTGCAATTACTGCTTCATTCGCTGAATGGGGTACTGAAGGTGCTGAAGACTATATTGCTTCAGAGGGTGTAGCTTGGGATGGAACAACAGATTGGAAAAAAGCTATTGGTATGCAAGCATACCTTGGGTATTACCAAAGAGGTTTCGAAGGCTGGACTACTTATAGAAGATTAGACTGGCCAGAAATGAATGTTCCTGAAGGTGCTATTACTACTGATGGTGGCGTGCCAAGAAGGTTCACTTATCCTGTAAATGAGCAAACATTAAATGCTGATAATTATTACCAAGCAGCCGATGCTGTTGGTGGTGATATGATGGAAACTAAATTGTTCTGGGATAAACATTAATTCCAAAATAATATTTGATACAAAGCCTTACTTTCGAGTAAGGCTTTTTTTATGCCATTTTTGTAACATTTTTAGTATTTTCGCAAATTCAATTTTTATCGATAATAATAAGCTAATCAGATATGTTAAGATCACACACCTGCGGGGAACTTAGAATAGAGAATGTTAACGAAACCATCACATTGAGTGGCTGGGTGCAGAAATCAAGAGACTTAGGAGGGATGACCTTCGTGGATATTAGAGACCGTTATGGAATTACTCAGGTGGTTTTTAATATGGAAGAAAATGCTGCCCTTTGCGAACAAGCTCGTAAATTAGGTAGAGAATTTGTGATTAGCCTTAAGGGTAAAGTTGCCGAAAGAAGCAATAAAAATGCTAAAATGCCTACCGGAGACGTTGAAATCATAGCAGAAGAACTCGTTATACTCAATAAAGCTAAATTACCTCCTTTTACAATTGAGGATGATACTGACGGAGGCGAAGAGATCAGAATGAAATACCGCTATCTTGATTTGCGACGAGCTCCTCTAAGAAAAAATTTAGAATTACGTCATAGACTTTCTATTGCTACTCGTAATTATTTAGATAAACAACGTTTCTTCGAAATTGAAACCCCATATCTCATCAAATCTACTCCTGAAGGCGCTAGAGATTTCGTAGTTCCAAGTAGAATGAATGCCAATGAGTTTTATGCCTTACCACAATCTCCTCAAACATTTAAACAATTGTTGATGGTGGCTGGTTACGACCGTTATTATCAAATTGTAAAATGTTTCCGCGACGAGGATTTAAGAGCCGACCGTCAGCCAGAATTTACACAGATTGACTGTGAAATGGCTTTCGTGGAGCAAGAAGATATTTTAAGCACTTTCGAAGGAATGGCAAAACATCTTTTTAAAGAAGTAAAAGGTGTAGAGATTAATGACTTCCCAAGAATGGAATATGCTGATGCCATGAAATACTATGGTTCTGACAAGCCAGATATCCGTTTTGATATGAAATTTGTAGAGTTGAATTCAGTAACACAAAACAAAGGTTTCAAAGTTTTTGATGATGCTGAAATTGTATTAGGAATAAATGCTAAAACCTGTGCTTCATACACTAGAAAGCAATTAGATAAACTTATTGACTTTGTGAAGAAACCACAAATTGGTGCCAAAGGATTGGTTTATGTAAAATGTAATGAGGATGGTAGTTTTAAATCATCGGTTGATAAATTTTACAACCAAGAAGACTTAAAAGCTTGGGCTGAAATGATGAATGCTGAAGCTGGGGATTTACTTCTAGTGATGTCGGGCGATACTGAGAAAACTCAAAAAGCCATGAACGAGCTTCGCTTAGAAATGGGTGAAAGATTAGGTTTAAGAGATCCAAATGTATTTGCACCATTATGGGTAGTTGACTTCCCATTATTGGAGTGGGACGAGAAAACAGAGCGTTTTCATGCCATGCACCATCCCTTCACCTCTCCAAAGCAAGAAGATTTACATCTATTAGATAATGAACCAGGTAAAGTAAGAGCTAATGCCTACGATATGGTGATTAATGGTGTTGAAATTGGAGGAGGTTCTATCCGAATCCATGATCGTGATTTACAAAAACTCATGTTCAAACACTTAGGCTTCACTGACGAAGAAGCACAAGAACAATTTGGTTTCTTAATGGATGCCTTTGAGTTTGGTGCACCTCCTCATGGTGGAATTGCCTTAGGTTTTGATAGATTAGCTGCCCTATTTGGTGGTTCAGATTCTATTAGAGATTATATTGCCTTCCCTAAAAACAATACAGGCCGAGATATGATGATCGATTCTCCTTCTGAAGTAGCACAAGCACAGTTGGACGAGTTGTTCTTACAGACGGTGAAGAAACAATAGAATATAAAATATATCCGCGGATTACACAGATTTACGCGAATTTTAAAAAGCAAGGATAAACACAGTTTTCCCTTGCTTTTTTGTTTATTTCTAATGAGGGTAGTGAGGGAGGAATCTCTAATATGAATAAAAGCAAACTTGTTCTGGATAACATCGCGACCACGAAATTACTATCCTGAAATACTAATTTTCTCCAATTTCTCTTTATCCAATATTTCAAAGTGATTGTTATTACAAATAATAATGCCCTCCTCTGAAAACTCCTTGAGGATTCTAATAGTAGTTTCTTTTGTCATAGCAGAAATATCAGCCAAATCCTGTCTGCTTAAAACAGTATCGAACACATCGTTTTCATAGATTGAATTGGCTAAATACAGTAAGCAATCTGCCATTTTCCCATGGGTTTGTTTATGGGTTAAACTCAGCATTTTTTGGAATTGCAAAATTACCTTTGAATTAACGTGGCGCAAAATAGCGGTGCTATATTCAGGGTTAGATTTCATGAATTCCTCATGCCGTGAAACTTTTATAAAACAGGCCACCGTTTCTTCCATGGCGACAGCCGTAAAATGATGGCTATTGTCAGTTAAAAAACCAGGGCCCAAGACCAAATCAACAGGCTTAAGTATGGATAAAATGATTCTTTTTTCCGAATTTTCATCCTCAAGATAAATTTTTACCATTCCACTGGTAATGCAAATCATATGTGTTAGAGGACCACCCGTTTTAAATATGGTTTCTCCAGCCTTGTACCTTACTTCTCTTCGGTTATCATTTATTTCATGTAGTTGATCATCAGATAAATAACAGAACATATTTATCTTGTTATTACAAGTAAAACAGTCGCTCGTTTTCTTCATAATTAAGTAGTCGGTTAGTGGTTTTGTTAATATAGGTCAATTAATATAATTGTCGAATTAGGTTTTGGTACTGACAAATATCGTAAAAATATTGATCTATATCAATTAATTATGATTTAAGATCATTTTCTTAGCGTTTAGTATCATGGTGTTAAAATCTGTTAATTAACTCTTAATTCTTATTATTGTATTGGAGAAAATAAAACTTATTAAAACATAATTATTATGAAAAAAGGGAACAGATTTTATTTGGTTCTAAGCTTGTTTATTGCCATTGCATTTGCTTTCACCAATTGTACCAAAGAAGGACCAGCCGGACCAGCTGGAGCTACTGGACAAAATGGTGTTGATGGTGTAAATGGAACAGACGGAACCGATGGCGTTGATGGAAACGCTTTGTGCTTAGAGTGTCATACTCTAGGTAAAATGGAGGGTATAGGGCATTCTTATGAATTATCACAACACGCTGCAGGTGATTTTGTTGGGTATGCTGGAGCAAGAAATGATTGTGCTAAATGTCACTCTCACGAAGGATTTATGGAGACTCTCCGTACAGGTAGAGATACTACTGCTGCTAATATTCCAATTCCAACAGCATTTACTTGTAAAACTTGTCATGGAAGTCATGTGAGCTTCGATCCTGAAGAAGGTGATTTAACACCTCTTAATGCGATTGAACCATTTACTTTAATGATGGATGGACATACCACTACTATGGATATGGGACATTCTAATTTATGTGCTGGTTGTCACCAACCTCGCAGACCAGCTCCTGTTGCTGATGAAGATGGCAATTTTGCTATTACCAGTTCGCATTATGGACCACACCACGGGCCTCAATCTACAGTATTAGAAGGAATTGGTGGTTATGAAGTTGGAGCAGGATATCCTGAGCCAGGTTCTGATATTCACCGTCAGCAAAGTTCTTGTTTAGATTGTCACGTAAAATATACTCCAGGTGCAGATTATGGTGGACATAAATTTTCTGCTGGTGTAGGTGCTTGTACAACTTGTCACCCTGATGCTACTGATCTAGATATTAATGGTAAACAAACTGAAATTGCTGGTTTAACAGAAGAACTAAAAGTTTTATTAATGGCTCAAGGTATTTTAGATGCTGAAGGACATGTTGTTCCTGGTACTTATACAATTAATCAAGCCGGTGCATTCTATAATTATGCAACTGTTGTAGAAGATAGATCTAAAGGTGTTCACAACTATGAGTATGTGAAAACACTATTGATTAATTCTATTGCTGTAATGCAGTAATAATCTTGAAATTATTTAATCAAAATAAAAAAGGCTTCAAATTGTTTGGAGCCTTTTTATAGCTTATGGCATAAATAGGTAAATAAAACATTTAAGTTGTTGTAATTAAGTTAGCTAACCATAAGAATGAATTTTTGTATCTTGTGCATTGTTATTCATTAAAATAAATCAAAATCATGAATAAATTATTAAAATACACTTTATTATTAATTGGTATCGTTGGATTCTTTTCCTCTTGCCAATACAAATTTAATATCGAACCCATTATTCCACCGCCAGATCCTACAGATACCATTTACTTCTCTCAGGATATTCTTCCCATATGGAACACCGATAATAACTGTACTTCTTGTCATAATTCAGGTGGAACAGCTCCAGATCTAACAACAGACAATGCTTATGCAGCAGTTGTTCCTTCATATGTGAATACCACTTCACCTAATGAGAGTGTTATTTATACCGCAGCAGATCCCAACACATACACTCATGGATGGAAAAAATATACAAGCTCAGAAGCAGCTATTGTTTTACAATGGATAGAACAAGGTGCTTTGAATAATTAGTATGAATTTAAAATTTGAAAAAATGAAAAAGATAGTATTTATTATATTGGGGCTTTATATGAGTTTTGGAATGGCGTTTGCACAAGAAACAGAAATCGAAAAGCCAAAAGACCGACCTATTAGAGCTCCATTTGAAAGTGGAATTTTAATCGATAACCAAACTACTGTAGTGCCAAGTAAAAAGACATTGGAAATGCATATTCAGCACCGTTTTGGTCTCATTAAAAACAATGGAGCATCTGACCTTTGGGGAATTTATGCACCATCGGCTAATACCAGAATGGGATTTAATTATTCACTTACCGATGATATTATGATAGGTTATGGTATCACAAAGAAAAACATGTATAACGATTTTCAAGTGAAATGGACCTTCTTAAAACAAACCCGTAAGAATACCATTCCTCTGACCATTTCTGCATATGGAAACATGGCCATCGATGGACAAAAGGATGATGTTTATGGAGATGACTATGAGTTTGCAAATAGGATGAGTTATTTTGCTCAGGTTATTGTAGGCCGTAAGTTTAGTGAGGCGTTTTCATTAGAGTTAAATGCCAGTTTTACTCATTATAATTCAGTTAAGTCAGAAGTTGCAAATATTACTGGCTATGAGCATGACGTGATAGGAATTGGTGGTCATTTTAGGTTTAAATTTTCTCCGCAATCCTCTATTTTAATTATGTATACTACTCCTCTCAATATAAGCAGTATGCACGAAAACACAACAGTATTGAATGCATGGAAATCGAATTTTGGTGTAGCTTATGAAGTAGCTACTAGTACCCATGCTTTCCAAATATTTGTTTCTACAGCAAATGGAATTGTACCTCAAGATATTTATATGTATAACGAAGCTGATTTGTCTGAAACTGAATTCCGTTTTGGATTCAACATCACTCGTTTATGGAACTTTTAATTAGAATCTTTAACTAAAAAACTAATAGAATGAAATCAATAAAGAAAACAGTATTGACTTTAGCAACAGTGGTTTTTGCTTTATCAATGATGGCTTTTGTAATGCCTCAAGATCAGAAAAAAGGTGGTCCTTGGGAGATTCCTGCAGAATATCAAAGTATGACTAACCCTTATGCTGATGATGCCAGCTTAAATAAAATTGGAAAAATGCTTTATAGCAAGCATTGTAAATCTTGTCATGGTAACAAAGGATTAGGCGATGGCCCAAAGGCAAAGAAATTAGATACTTTTGCTGGTGATTTTTCTACTTCAGAATTTCATGCCATGAGCGATGGAGAAATGTTTTACAAGTCGATAATTGGCCGTGATGAAATGCCAAATTACGAAGGCAAAATTCCAGATGTTGAAGATCGTTGGGCCATCATCAATTATATGAGAGCTACTTTTAAGAAATAACAAATGATAAAGCTATCACATAAATATAGCTTGGTTTTTCTCCTGAGTTTTGCTGTTCTTTTCTCTTCTGCACAAGAAGAGGTTAGGGAATATACCAATGCAGGAGAAAACCATCATTGTTTAAAATGCCACGGACAATCCTTTTATACTTTTTATAATGATTGGACAGAATTGGATGTAAGAAAGATTATGCCACAGGAATATTATGTGGATACAGTTATGTTTTATTCTGCCAGCCATTGGGATTTCAAATGTACCGATTGCCATACAGAAGATTATCAGACCTTTCCTCATGATGGGGAGCTTCGTATGGAGTTTTTGAATACTTGTGTCGACTGTCATGGTGGAGATGAGGATTGGGAGCATTTCAAATTTGAAGATATAGAAGAAGACTTTAATGCCAGTGTGCATAGTCCCGAAACACTTCCAAATTTTAGTTGTTGGAGTTGTCACGACCCTCATAGCTATAAATTGGATTACCGCAATACTGAAGACCTAATTTCTACCATCAGCAAGAATAATGATGCTTGTATGAAGTGTCATAATCAAGAAAGTCA
This sequence comes from Bacteroidales bacterium, assembly GCA_016744655.1. Classification (GTDB taxonomy): domain Bacteria; phylum Bacteroidota; class Bacteroidia; order Bacteroidales; family UBA12170; genus UBA12170. Next base: position 29,097 of record JADGDY010000002.1, read on the forward strand.
CATGCGTTTGCATACTGATGAGCCTTTCAAGGATTTAGCGACAAGCCACGAGTTTTTACCCAATCAAAGAGCCCATTACAATAAAGTTCGTTGTATTGAGTGTCATGGTGATTTAGATGGAGAAGCTTTGGTGGCGCATAAAATACTTCCTGCTGAAGAAAGTGTGAAGAATTGTAAAGAATGTCACTCCAAGAATTCCTTGTTAATGGCCAGCCTTTATAAGTTCCAATCGCAAGAAAACAGAAAGAAATTTGGTTTTTACAATGCCAGCATCCTCAATGAATCTTATGTGATAGGAGCATCAAAGAATTACATCTTGAATGTTTTTACCATTGTGGTTTTTGCATTGAGTATTTTGGCCATTCTAACACATGCAATTATTCTTAGAATCTCAAAAAAGAAAAATCATGGCAAATAGACTTTATTTATATCCCATTTGGTTAAGGATTTGGCATATGATAAATGCGCTTCTATTTTTAGCCCTGATAGTCACAGGATTGAGTATGCAATATTCTCCTGTTGAAAACCCTCTTATTGAGTTCCAAACTGCCATTGCTGTTCATAATATAGCTGGAATTTTAATCATTGCTGCTTATATTATCTTTATGGTGACTAATTTTTCTTCTTCAAATAAAAAGTATTATGTGATGAAGAAAAAAGGCTTAATGGACCGATTGATGAAGCAAAGTAGATATTATGCTTATGGCATGTTTAAAGGTGAATCTACACCCTTCCCAGTAACTGAAGATGAAAAATTCAATCCACTGCAAAAACTAAGTTATGTGGGAGTGATTTATATTCTACTTCCCATATTGATGATTACCGGATTGGCATTGCTATATCCAGAGTTTATCGTTCATAAGGTATTTGGATTAAACGGAACCATGCTTACAGCTTTATTGCATATGTTTATGGGATTCCTTCTAACCTTGTTTTTACTCATCCACTTGTACTTCGCAAGTTTAAGTAAGAAGAAGTTTGCCAACTTTAAGTCAATGATTACAGGCTGGCATGAGCACTAGACTTTTAAAGAATTATAAATCTAAAAGAAAAAGGATGTCATCAATTAATAAGATGACATCCTTTTTTCTTTTAGAATAATTGTTTTTTATCCTTTAATCTTTTTTGCAATCATTTGACTTAGATCGCCAATGGCAACACGTTCTTGTTTCATGGTGTCTCTATCACGAATAGTAACTGTATTGTCTTCTAGAGTTTGATGATCTACAGTGATACAATATGGAGTTCCAATGGCATCTTGGCGACGGTAACGTTTACCAATAGCATCTTTTTCCTCGTACTGACACATATAATCCATTTTTAACGCATCAACTATTTCCCTTGCTTTCTCAGGTAAACCATCTTTCTTTAATAATGGAAGGATAGCAGCTTTATAAGGAGATAATTGAGCTGGAATATTCAATACTGTTCTTTCTGAACCATCCTCTAATTTTTCTTCATTATATGAATGAGCCAACACAGTAAGGAACATTCTATCTAATCCAATAGAAGTCTCTACTACATATGGCACATAGCTTTCATTTATTTCTGGATCGAAATATCTAAGCTTTTTCCCACTGTGTTCTTCATGGGCATTTAAATCGAAATCGGTACGGCTATGAATACCTTCTAATTCTTTAAAACCAAAAGGGAAACGGAATTCAATATCAGCAGCAGCATTGGCATAGTGTGCTAGTTTCTCATGGTCGTGGAAACGATAATTTTCTTCTCCCATACCTAATGATTGATGCCAAGCCATTCTCTTTTCTTTCCAGTATTCATACCATTTGAGCTCTTCACCTGGGCGTACAAAGAATTGCATTTCCATTTGCTCGAATTCACGCATACGGAAGATAAACTGGCGAGCTACAATCTCGTTTCTGAAGGCTTTTCCAATCTGTGCAATACCGAAAGGAATCTTCATACGGCCTGTTTTCTGAACATTCAAATAGTTCACAAAGATGCCTTGTGCAGTTTCCGGACGAAGATAAATCTCGTTGGCGCCATCAGCCGTAGAACCCATTTGAGTAGAAAACATCAAATTGAATTGACGAACATCGGTCCAGTTTTTAGAGCCAGAGATAGGACAAGCAATTCCTAAATCCTCAATAACCTTCTTTACCTCGTCTAGATCATCAGCTTCTAAAGCACCAAAAAATCGCTTAGAGATGCTGGCAATTTTCTCTTTATTCGCTAAAACTCTCGGGTTGGTATTTAAGAATTCTTCTTTATCAAAAGCATCACCAAAACGCTTTGATGCTTTTTTAACTTCTTTCTCAATTTTGCCTTCAATTTTAGCCATATAATCTTCCACTAAAACATCAGCACGATACCTTTTCTTAGAATCTTTGTTGTCGATCATAGGGTCGCTAAAAGCATCCACGTGACCAGAAGCCTTCCAAGTGGTAGGATGCATAAAAATTGCAGAATCAATTCCCACAATGTTTTCGTGCATTTGTACCATGGCTTTCCACCAATATTCTTTGATATTTTTTTTGAGTTCGGCACCATTCTGTGCATAATCATAAACAGCTGCTAGGCCATCGTATATCTCACTGGATTGAAATACAAAGCCATACTCTTTGGCATGTGCAACAACCTTCTTAAATTTATCTTCGTTATTTTGCATTTTGCAAAAATAGAAGTTTGATTGAATAGAGCCTAATTTGTAGGGAGAAAAAGTTACGTTCTGTGTTAGTTCTATGAATTAATCAATAAATGTTTCCTTCAAAACAGATTTTACCTCTTTTATTTCTGGTTTGGATAAGCTTCCTAGTATTTTTAGAACCCTTGCTTTATTAATGGTTCTAATTTGATCTATTACTGCCCATCCTAATTTATTATCATGTTTTATTTCAACACGTGTTGGATAAATTCTTGAAGTAGTTGTCATCGGAGCAATAGTAATAGTTCTGAGGTGCCGATTCATTTCATCAGGAGAAATAATAATGCAAGGTCTAGTTTTTTTTATTTCGCTACTAATAGTAGGATCTAAATTTACCAAGATAATTTGATATTGTATTAACTCCATTCTTCAAGGTTTTAATTTTCAAATACATCATCAATTAATAACTGATCATCTCCATTATTATTCATTTCCTGAAAAGCTTTATCCCAACCTTTTCTAGGGTTTGCAATGGGCTTAATAATGAAAAAGCTTTTTTCAAGGATTAATTCTACTTTATCCTTGATGTTATATTTTTCAATGATTGTTTTAGAAAGTCTAAAACCTTTTGAATTACCTATTTGTATGACTGAAACTTCCATAAAACACATTTTAAATGTAATTACAAAGTTAGTACAAAATATATGCAATAGCAAGTGAGAAAAAACAATAAACATTAAATATTGCAGCTAGCGATCAATTTCATATATTTGCAGTACGTAAATACTTGAAACTATGACAACACATATTTTATTATACGGCATGCCCAGCGTTTGGTCACTAGCATTAATAGCTGTGGTGGTATTATTGATTTTTGGAGGGAAGAAAATTCCAGAATTAATGAAAGGATTGGGTAGCGGTATTAAAGAGTTTAAAAAAGGAGTAGGTGAAGATGAAGACGATACTCCAAAAGAAATTGACGACAAAAAATAAAAAAAAAGCGGTATTAATACCGCTTTTTTTTATGTCTTGAATTATTTAGTGTCTGTCTATAAAGTCCGCTAATATCGTTACGCTCGTCCTCATTATCGAACTTTCTAGAGCAAATACTTGACTTTATAGACAAGCTCTATTTAGCTCGATGTTTCCACCTGCGGTGGGTCCATAGATAATTATCAGGATTTCTTCGAATCATATCTTCTATCTTAGAAATGTAAATCATGGAGATTTCTCCAAAGTCATAATCATTTGGTTGATCAGTAATCATTTCAAAACGTATTCGATAATGACTTCTCTTTGGTCTTTCGATATTCATAAACCAAATACTCTGATCCATTTCTTTAGCTAAGCGCTCTGGCCCAGTGAATATGGGCACATTTACTCCAAAGTATTCTCCTCTAAATTTATACTTTTCTTTTGGAGACTGATCAGCAATTAAACCACAGAGACTGAGTTTTCCGGGCTCTTGTTTCTTTAACACTTCAACAAACTTACTGGCTCTATTCAGTTGTAAACCGAATCGTTCTCGATTCGTTCTGATCAACTTGTCCAAAGGTTTATTACTTAAAGGGGTGTATGAAATATAAGCTTCTATATTTTCTGGAAGAGAATGTCCAGCAAAAATCATCCATTCCCAACTAAAGGCATGAGCAGCTGTTAGAATAGCCCCCTGTTGTTCCTTTTGGATATAGGAAATCACTTCATCATAATTCTCAATTACGTATCGCTTTTCAAAAGTAGAGGCACTCATGCTAAAGGCTTTAATACTCTCTACAATAAAGTCGAAGAAGTTTCTGTAGAATTTCTTTAATATCTTTTCTTTTTCCTTAATGGTTTTATCTGGAAAAGCAATATTTAGATTTTCCATTACCACTTTCTTTCTATATCCAATGATATAATGATTCAACAACCATAAAAAGTCAGCTACACCGTGCCAAAACAAGAATGGTAAATAGGATAATGCTTTTAAAAAATAATATAATATTGAGCTCAAAATAATTTTTTGACAAAGATATGGGTTTTTTAGGATTCGAAATTATCTGTTTTCTACAAAAGAAACCTTCATTTTAAGTGTAAAACGGAGGTGATTTCTGTTTTTTGAAAGGATATTGAAGCTATTTTTGCAACAAAGTTAGGTTATCATAAAAACATATATTAATGAGCTGGCAGTTGAAGTATAAAATCTGTGTAAATAGGAAAGCACTCTGTATTTAATTTGGTTATTAAAATTCGATAAATTAATAAAACAAATTATTTAGTGTCACTTTGTGCCTTAGAGCCATAGTGGCAAATAAAAACAGAACAAAATGAATACACATTATATTTCAAGCAATAGATTAGATGTCAATATCGTAAAGAATGTAGTTTTTGGTGATTATAAAATTGCTTTATCAGATGAAGCCATCGAAAACATAGAGAAATGCCGTACTTACCTCGATGAGAAAATGAAAACTCACGAAGGCCCAATTTACGGTATCAATACAGGTTTTGGTTCTTTATACAAGCACTCTATTTCAAAAGAAGACTTAGGTACATTACAAAAAAACCTAGTGATGTCTCATGCTTGTGGAACAGGTGATTTGGTTCCGATGGAAATTGTGAAAATCATGATTTTCTTGAAAATCCAATCTCTTTCTTACGGAAATTCTGGAGTACAATTGGTCACAGTTCAACGCTTGGTTGATTTCTACAATAATGGAATTTTCCCAATGGTCTTTCAGCAAGGTTCATTAGGAGCTAGTGGCGATTTATCTCCATTGGCACATTTGGCTCTTCCATTATTGGGATTAGGTAAAGCTTTTCATAATGGAGAAGTAAAAACAGGGGAGGCTATCAATAAAGAATTCAACTGGGAACCTATCGAATTGCAATCTAAAGAAGGATTGGCCCTATTAAATGGAACTCAGTTTATGGGTTCATATGCGGTTTACGAGTTAATTGAGACTCAAAAAATCAGCTTCTTGGCTGATTTTATTGGAGCTATTTCTTTAGATGCATATGATGGAAGAATTGAGCCTTTCCACCCAAAAGTACATGAAATTAGACCTCACGATGGGCAAATAGAAACTGCTAAAAACATCCGTGAGATTTTAGAAGGTAGTGAACTCATTACCCGCGACAAAGTTCATGTTCAAGACCCATATAGCTTCCGTTGTATGCCACAGGTTCATGGTGCGAGTAAAGATGCCATTAGCTATGTGACTAAAGTGGTAGAAACTGAAATCAACAGTGCTACTGATAATCCAAATATTTTCCCAGAGGATGATTTAATTATTTCTGCTGGTAACTTCCACGGACAACCTTTAGCTATTGCTCTCGATACACTCGGATTGGCGTTGGCTGAATTAGGAAATATCTCTGAGAGAAGAACCTATAAATTGGTAGCAGGACAAAGAGAATTACCATCATTCTTGGTAGCCAAGCCTGGACTCAACTCCGGCTTTATGATTCCTCAATATACAGCGGCTTCTATTGTTTCGCAGAGTAAGCAATATACCATGCCATCCTCTTCCGATTCTATTTCTTCGTCTCAAGGACAAGAAGATCACGTGAGTATGGGAGCCAATGCTGCCACTAAAGCCTACAAGATAACAGAGAATACCATGAGGGTTTTAGCCATTGAGTTATTCAATGCTGCACAAGCTTTAGAATTCCGTCGTCCAGCTAAATCTAGCGATGTTATAGAAGACTTTGTTGCTGCCTACAGAACAAAAGTAGAATTTGTAGAAGTTGATAAAGTAATGCATGATGAAATACAAAAAAGTGTTGATTTCTTAGATGCTTTAGATGTTGAAGACGAATAAAAAAAGTATACTAATAATTGTTTAAAAAAAGTGAGCTTTACGCTCACTTTTTTATTTTACAGCGGAAAATTCAGATATATGAATAATGGAATCATGATTTAAATACAAATTTGACATCCATTTATTATATCATAGGTATTACAGGATATTCATAGCTATCAGAAATGTTTTAGTAGAATGATATTCAGGATCTTTTTTTGCCCCTATCGGAAATCACACTTTATATTCCACTAGGTTAATTTATAAATATGTTCAATTAATTCCCATCGAATAGTTAGTGGAATCAGAACGATTTAAATCACTTGATATGGTTTTTAATTGGTAAGATCTTTGTTCTTAATATCCTCGGTGTTTTATTGTTATCTAACTCAGATCTCAAATGGATTTGTGCAACTAAAATTCCCTATTTTTGTAAAAACCTAAAACAATGAAAAACTTAATACTACTCAGCCTTATCCTATTAATAGGCTGTACAAATACTACAAAACAGGAAAATAAAGAATCTACTAAGTTTTATGTGGGGACTTATACCGATAAAGACAGTAAAGGAATTTATCAATATGAGTTGCTTGAGGATGGTAGCATGATGTTTAAGGGCTTGGCGGCTGAATCTGAAAACCCTTCTTTTCTAGCGAAATCAAAAGATGGGAAATATCTTATTGTGGCAAATGAAATTAGTGATGATCAAAATCAAGGAAGCGTAGAATCTTATTCCATTCTAGAAGATACCTTGCTATTAAAAGATAGAAAAAGTAGTGGAGGAGCACACCCTTGTTTTGTGACAATAAATGAGGAGGATTTTATATTAGCAGCCAACTATACTGGAGGCAATGTGGTACTTTTGAAACTCAATGAGCAGGGTGAGTTAAAAGAGCTGGACATGCAAAATCATCAAGGCAAAGGCACAACTGCGCGACAAGAAGCACCTCATGCACACTCGGCGTGGTTTGCTCCCAATGAGAAAGATATTATTGCAGTGGATTTAGGAACCAACGATTTATGGTTTTCCAAATTACAAAACAATAAATTTACTCCATTGGCTCAACAAAAGTTGGCCATGACGGAAGGTGCTGGTCCCAGACACCTTTGTTTTCACCCAAATGGTCAATGGATTTATGTGCTAAATGAACTCAATGGAAGCATTACACTTGTTGAACTAGATGCTACAGGAACTTATCAAACTCGTTCTTCTATTTCCACTTTAGAATCTGGCTTCTCTGGAGAAAACTCCTCCGCCGATATTTATATTTCCTCCGATGGTAAATTTGTGTATGCCAGCAACCGTGGCCCTAATAATATGGCCATTTTTAAAGTGGAAGAGAAATCGGGCAATCTTGACCTCCTCTCACATCAATCTACTCATGGAAACTGGCCCCGTAACTTTAGCTTTTCTCCCGATGGGAACTATATTTTAGTGGCTCATCAATACAGCAATAATATCACCTGTTTTAAGCGTGATTTCCATACTGGCCTTCTTAAATATGTGGGTGAGATATCGGCACCTAACCCGGTTTGTATTGTGTTTTAAGGTGATTTTCTACTTGTATGAACCATCTTTCTATTATTCTAATATCTCATTACCACACAAAAAAGGTTTGATATTTAATCTGCAGATATCTTTGTAAGAGTTAGAAAACATTATATTTACAGACACAAGTCAAACTTAAATAAAAAGAAGAAAACATGTGGAAACTTTCAATGGAATATTGGAATGAACTCGCACAGCAAATGCTTTTGATTAGTGCCTTACTCAGTGGTTTTTCAATTGCAGTAGTTGCTAGTTTATTGGTTTTTACCTCCAAACACCCTATTATCAACAGAATACTGAAAACTGCAACTATTGCAGCTGGAAGTTTCTTGGTTACGGTTTTTGCCATGACCAGAATCATCATGATGACCACTACTGGATATCCCAATAAAGTTGTAGAAGCAGATTTATTATTACCTAGAATTGTTGGCATATCAACACTTTTCGTGGGTATCATTTCATTATCTATTGTTATCTCCTTATCAGGTTGGACAAATTCAAAAAGCACAGGTGTATTTACCACTGTTATTGGTGTATTAACCTTTTTAGGAATCATTACTATGTTGTTTTAGCTAATCATCTCAAACAAAATGCCAGTACGTACTTGGGATGAGACTAAGAAAAATCAATTATACTTACAATGTTGTTATACGAACTTCTATGAAGAACCTATTCATTGCTATCTTTTCGTTGAGTATTTTATTAGGCTGCAACATTGAAAACAAACCTAATGACAAAAAGAACATTGTTATAAGCTCATATGATAATGATCATTTTATTAGTCAACGTCGTTTACTTGAACAAGGATTTGAGAATCTTGACCTTAGCTCAGAGTCACAATGGGATAGCCTAAACAATATTACTCATAAAAAAGTAATTCATACAAAAGGAAATGTTCTTCCTGATATTCGCACATTTGGTTGGCATCTCTATTCCAATGGATCATCATATAAAAATTATAATTTCAGAATGCTCTGGGGGTTATCTTATTTCTCGTATTCGGTGGAGCCAAAAACAGGCGGCTATAAAAGCATTCATCAATGGAAAACAACAGCTTTAGTTGATAGTGCACAGATTAATGGCTGCAAGATATTTCTTACTGTTTCGAATTTCGGGAGAAACAACAATTCTATTTTCTTAGAAAACCCAATAGCTCAAAAAACACTAATAGATAGCTTATCCAGTCTACTAAACCTTAGGTCAGCTGATGGGATAAATATTGATTTTGAAGGAATTTCTAAAGAAAATAAAGACGATTATACAAAGTTTATTCTTCAAATTTCAAGAAGTCTAAAACAAGAGAATCCAAAATATATGGTTTCGCTCTGCCTTTATGCAACTGACTGGAATGATATTTTTGATATAGAAGCCATTGATTCATCTATTGATTTTTACACCTTAATGGGATATGATTATTACGGAAGTTTTAGTAGAACCACTGGACCAGTAACTCCTTTTAAAAATAGTAAAACATTCGGAAAAGGTCTAAAAACATCAGTTAATTACTACAATAACAAAGGGGCTCAACTCAGTAAATTAATTGTTGGTTTACCATATTACGGAGTAGAATGGTATACTAAAAAATCTGAGATGGGCACGGTAGTGACAAAATTCAGATCTCATCCACCTTATAAATCAATAAGAGAAGTTTACCTTGATTCATTAAAATTCCCCATACAATTTGACTCTAAAAGTTCATCAAGTTATTTAATTATTCGCGATAGCAACGAAAGTTATCGTCAAATCTTTTTTGAAGACAAAAGATCATTATCGCTTAAATATGATTGGATAAAAAACAACAAAATAGGAGGTGTTGGAATCTGGGCTTTAGGATACGACGATGGTTATTCTAGACTTTGGAATTTATTAGCTGAGAAATTTTCACAAGAACAGAATGAAACAATATACAAAAATCAACAAATGCCAGATTCGCAAAAGCCTGACTGACGTATCTATCATGTACAGAAAACTTTAGCTTCAAGATCTATTTGTATTTCATGCTAAGCTTTTTACCTTTGTAGCACTAAACTTACTACTAAGCCAACTGACTGAAACACAAACAATGAACAATTACAAACTCTTCTTACTTCTTTTACTACCAGGTCTTTTCATACTTTCCTGTGCTAAAGATGACATTATTCCTGAACAAGTAATAGCAGATATCAATCTTCAAACTTTTTCTTTTCTTAAAGCCGACAACCCAAGTCTTATTAGAGATATCCAATTTCTTATTGAGGAGGATAAAATTTACGGCAGCCTTCCTCCAGAAACTGATATGACTAAACTCATTGCCACATTTAGTCTTATTGGAGGTGAAGCTTATATTGGGCAAACACATCTGATGAGTGGTGAAACCATATTTGATTATTCCGAAATCGTGGAGCTAGAGATTAAAGGTGATAATGGTACTGAAGCTCATTTTGAGTTGGAGGCCATCAGATTTACCGGACTTCCCATTTTTTATATCAACACCGGAGGAGTCTCCATTTCGAGTACCGAAGAATATGTATCGGCACATATCTCTTTTGATGGAACAAAGGATTTTGAAGATTTCGAGGACGAGATTTTAATTCGAGGACGAGGGAATTCTACTTGGTATTTTCACGATAAGAAACCCTATCAGGTGAAGTTTGAAGAGAAAACGAGTATCCTAGGGATGCCTGAAGATAGAAAGTGGATATTCTTGGCAGAGCATTCCGACAAAACCCTTCTAAGAAATGCATTAGCATTGGAAATGGGTAAACTTAGTAATTTGGAATACACACCTCAGTTTCACTATGCCGAAGTTTTTGTAAACAACGAATATGTGGGCACTTATAATATCACCCAAAAAGTAGAAGAGACCAAAAACCGATTAGATATTGGCAATGATGGATATCTACTAGAAATAGATCAGCTTTATCGCCTCGACGATGATGATGTCTATTTCTATACCTCCCCATTCCTTATTTGTGTGAAGGAACCCAAGATTGATTCCATCAGTCCCGAATATGATTTCATCAATAATTACATCAATGAGATGGAGGAGGTTTTTAATAGCGACAATTTCAATCACCCCGAATTGGGTTATAAAAAGTATATCGATGTAGATAGTTTTATCGATTGGTATATCATCAACGAAATCACCAAAAACCAAGATGCTAGAGACTATTCCAGTATTTTTATGCATCTAATACCCGGAAAAAAGCTAAAGATGGGTCCAATATGGGATTTTGATTTAGCCTTCGGAAATGTCTATTATTCAGAGTGTAAAGATCCTACAGGCTTTTGGGTAAAAGACCATGCGTGGTACCAACAGTTATTTCAAGATCAGGAGTTTATCAATATAGTTAAATCTCGTTTTAATTATTACAGAAGTCATCAAGAATATCTCCTTCAATTTATCGATCAAACTGCCTATCAATTAAGAATGGCCCAAGAAAAAAACAACGATAAGTGGCAAGTTTACGGTCAATGGCTATGGCCCAATAATGTGGTTTTCTGGAGTCATCATGAAGAAGTAGATTATTTAAAATCATGGCTCTCTGAGCGATTGGATTGGTTGAATGGGGCTTATGGGGAAATGTAGATTCATCTCCTCACTCTCTTTCACTACGGGTTTAAAAAAAGGAGTTTTGCATTTTTAAGGATAATCTACTGGTTTTTATTTCATATAATGTTAGGAAATAGGTATCACTAGAATCGATTCGTGATATTAAATTTTCAAAAAAAATGGATTAAGTTAATCACCAACCAAAAGCAGTAAACGCATCACTTCTTCTTGAAAACTATTGCTAAGAGGAATATTTTGGATAACAGTAGTTTTTTTTGAGTTCCCTTTTAATTGATATTCAACTGTTAGAAAGTTAATATCTATCTTATCAATAAATTTGGTATTCACAGCAAACTGTCTGTGGGTTCTACATATACTAGTTTCTCCCAATTGATTAAATGTTTGTTTGAGGACATTTGGAATAGTAATATCACCCTTTGTGGTCCGAGCAATGGTGTAATTTCTTGCAGATTCAAGATAAACAAGATCCTTAATCAATAATCGCTGATATGATCCTTTTTTTGTTCGGTAGAAAATACGATCTTTTAAAACCTTTACCTCGCCGTCTTGTTGTTGATCGATACTAAGTTCTATATTAATTTGTATATCTCTTTCACTTACATCTGCACGAGACCCACCAACTTTATACATTGCCATTTCGATAGCATTTCGAATATCATGATTTTTAAAAGGTTTGGTTAAATATGCAGCTGGTAGTGTTTCGCTTACTCGTTTTAAAGTTCTATGATCGTCGAGTCTACTCAAATAAATAATAGGAATAGCAAGATTTTCTTGTATTTGGGCAGCTGTATCTACCCCATCAAGTTCTCCATCTAATTCAATATCCATTAAAACCAAATCTGGGCTTTCTTGCTCTACTACCTCCAATGCTTCCTCACCACTTTCTACAGAACCACAAACCTCATAATTAAGTTGCTCAAGATAAGTACTTACCTGTTCTGCAATAAGAATTTCATTCTCAACAATGAGTATTTTTATTGAATTCATCATATTAAATAATGGGTATATATAAGATAAACTCAAAAATAGTTATTTTTGGCATTCATTTACATCTATACCATATTTACATGTTAAGAAATATTTGTCTAATCATTATCATCCTAGCTTTGGGGCTATTTAGCAACCTTTGTGCCAATACTCAAGGCCATAGAGAATTTTCTCCTGAAGACTCCTTAATCCGGGTTGAAGTTGTGAAAATAATCATTCATGCCAATGTTCATAATAGGAAAGGTGATTTTAAAGAAGCCTTTAAGGGATATGATAAAGCAGATAGTATTAGTTTAAGCATGGATGACTTCTTTCTTTTGGCATCAAGTAAGTATAACCGAGGTTTGTGTTACTATAGGATGGGTGATTATATTAAATATAGAGACTTATTAGAAAAGGCTATCATCTTAAGCAAGAAATCTGGTGAAGGGGAAGCAAATGCTCAATATGTTTTGGGATTAGGGATTCTCTATAAAAAACAAGGCGATTATGACAATGCTGTAAAATTTATTCTCCGCTCATTATCAGGTTTGGAACAAAAAGGAGATTTGAATAATATGGCTTCTGCATATACTGCACTTGCTGGTATCCAAAAGGAATTAATCAATGATTCATTAGCAATAAAATATTATCAAAAAAGCTTAGGTATTTATAAGAGTTTAAATGACTCAATAGGTATTTCCAGTTTATTTAATAATATTGGGTTCTTTTATACAAAAAGAGCTGTTTTTGATAGTGCTATAATTTACCTAAGAGGAGCTAAAGTCTATAAAGAAAATTTAAAAAATAAATCTTCTCTTATAACTACGCTTAACAATTTAGGAGATGTTTATTATAATTTAAATCAATTTGATTCAGCACATTATTATTATCAATTATCTTATAAGAATGCAATAGAATCTAAAAATGAACTTAACACGGTTTCTGTTTCAAATTCATTGGCAGAATTATATATTAATGAGAAAAATTATCCAGAAGCTTTAGAATATTTATCAAAGGCCCAACCTGTTGCTGAATTGAACCTTGCAAATAAAATTTTACTGGAAAATTATAGACTAAGTAGCTTAGTATACTCAAAAACTGATAATTATGAAAATGCTTTTTTGTATTCTAAGAAATATATTGAATTAAATAATCAAATATTTGATCAAGAAAAAACCAAAGGAATCAATGAATTGCATTTTCAATATGATACTGAGAAAAAAGACTTAACCATAAAGAACCTTAATGAGATTAATGTAGTAAAAAGTCAATCTTTGAAAACGAGAAATAGAAGCTTAATTGTTATTTCCTCATTTTTAATTCTGCTAATTATATTATCAATCTTTCTTTACAGTGCTTTTAAGGCCAAAAGAAATGCTTTAGATCAAGTACAGTTACTCATGAGGGAAAAGCAACACAGAACCAAAAATAATCTTCAATTATTATCGAGTGTTTTAAGCTTACAGTCTTTAAAGGCTGATGGTGAAACTAAACAAATGGCAATGGCAGGTGAACACAGGGTACAATCCATTGTCTTGTTAGATAAGTTGTTGTCTAATGAAAAAGAGGGAGATAAAATAGAAATAACAGCCTATATACAGAATTTGATTGAAGGTCTTAAAGAAGCCTATGATCATCAAAATAGAATTGTTTTTGACTTACAATTAGACTCGTTTTTATTGGCTGCTCATCAAGCTACTCATTTGGGGTTAATAATTAACGAACTCATTACTAATTCTTTGAAATATGCCTTTGATGACCATGATAATCCAAAAATCATCGTATTGTGTAAAAAAGATAACTCAGGATTTTGTAATTTGACAATAAAAGATAATGGACCAGGTATTATAAAGGCTTTTAATTTGTCAAAAACCACTTCTCTAGGTTTAAAACTAGTAAAATCTATGAGTAAGCAACTAAAAGGTGTTTTTAATATTAAGGGAGACGATGGTTTTGAATTTAATATGCACTTTAAACTAAAAAGCTAAGAGCTGTCTCAAAGGCTAGATTGCTGTGAATTAATAGAAACAGTCGCTTTTAACCCTTTGAGACAGCATTTTAAGTTTATTGCTTTAGTAAAATACCATGTAGACTATAGATGAAACTATCTCTTCTCCAATGATGACATTCCTAGTATAAGTTCCTGGTAGCAAATCAGAAAATAAATAATTTCCATTTGTATCAATATTGGTACTTTTTATGGTTGTATTTGAGTTGTTTTTAAGTTCAACTCTTACACCAAGTGCTCTTTCTTCATCAGTTATACTAAAGTGACCTAAAATTACCGGATCTTCATTATTCACTATATCATCTTCTCCAGCAGCTTTAAATTGATTATCAGTTTTATTTTGAGGAATTATTATGCCATCTTCTTTTTGGCAGCTTGACATTAATACAACAAAAACTACAAGGCTTAAAATCTTAAATATATTTTTCATGTTTATTTTTTTAAAATATTAGTACTTTGAGATCTGAAGATTTATATCACTTAATATGGTTTTTAGTTGGTATTAATTCAGATTTCACAAACAATTACATAATTTTGAAACAGTTTCAGATGAGAGGAGTTAACTAAAGAAGTCTATTTTTATTAATTAGTATACCCTTTCACAAAAACGGTTTGATTCTTATTTTTGCCATTCATGAACTGACAATATTTGTTTTAAAGACTTTTGAATTGTTATCGATATGGCAAAACTAAAAGTTTATATTTGTCAAGACCATGACATGTATTGACATTGTAGTGTCATTTACCATACAAAACCGAAACCTGTAATTATTTGTTTTATCGCTAATTAGCTGCAACGATTCTTAACTTGAGAAGGGGGATTTATTATATTTAAAGGTAGAGATAATGGATAACAGTAAAGAATTTGAAAAGACTCTAATTGAAAAAGTACATATGGAATTAACCGGACATTTAAGTTTGGAACCCAATCGTATGCACTTTGAAAAATTGCACCAAAAAACAGGCGCAAGTGTTAGAAAGCTAAAGGAGATGTTTGGGGTATATAGTAAGCGCAGTAAGGTGAGTCACGAATATACTTTAACAAAAATGGCCCAGTTTATTGGTTACGAAGATTGGAATGATTTTTTAAAGCAAGAAATAAAAAGCAAATCTTCACAAGTCTTACCTATTAAAGAAAGTAAACCAGCTCACATTCAGGTGAGCAAGAAAGTGAATGTAAATACCAAAAAAGATAAAAAAGTAGTGATTTCAATTACTATTAAAAGTAAGTAAACCTAGAATAAAATGTATAAATAAAAAAAGTCAATTAATTTTTAAAGAATTCTTTAAAAATTAATTGACCAATGCGCTTTGAAACGAGTGTTAGTCATGCAAAGTCATTGTCTCGAGATAGACAATAATTTGAAGAAAGAAGACTGGTTTGCAAGAAGGGAAGTAGCAAACCAATCTTTAATGTTACTAAGAGATTTTAAAACTAATCACAATATTAGACATAAGCAATACCCAAACCGAAAAAGTACGAGGGCCCGTTTGCGGAGTACGAGGGTCCGTTTGTGGAGTACGAAGGGGTCGTTTTTGGAAATAAAGCTTTTTGAGCAAATGTTAAAAAAAATGGTTATTGCTCAATTTTTTGTCATTTTTTATAACCTGACTTAATAAATCGAGACACTTTTCTATCAACTTCTTGTAATTTTTTAGCACTTATCATTATACTAAAAATCTATTCTAGTATAATTTTCTGAATATTTGAATTTAAAAACATCTTCCCTTTTCACAAAATATATCCTAAATGATACCCATACTTGAAGTATATGAATAGTAATAATACGCAACTCCGATTCCAATAAAAGCCTGTTCTAATTTTTCTTCTGTAAAATTATTCATCTAATCCTTCTTTTTGTCTCTGCTAAGTAATATCCCAATAGTAGGTTTATCATCTTCTACCTTTGCCAAACTATCTACCGTCGAGAGGTAAAAACTCAGTTTGCCTGCATATTCAGGTATAACCTTTTGACTGTATCATTAAGATAATTTATACTGGATTAACTCTTGTATAAGACCTCTAAATATAAATCCGTGAAATGGAAGTACAAGATACCAGTATATCCTTCCGGATAATCCTTTAGGACGGAATGTAGCTGTTTGAATAAGTGTATTATCTTGTATATGGAATTCTAACCATGCTTCCCCTGGTAACTTCATTTCAGCAAATAATAGCAATCGCTTTTCGCTTCTATTGGCATAAATAACACGCCAAAAATCCAAGGTATCACCGGCATGTATATGATTCGAATTTGTTCTCCCCCTTCTTAATCCAACTCCACCAAAAAGCTTATCTATAAATCCTCTGAGTTCCCAAAGCCAATTTGCGTAATACCATCCCGTTTTACCTCCTATCTGCCATATCTTTTCTTCACAGGACGAAATATCTACTACTTGTTTCTTACGCATATCTTTATAACATCCGAACTCAGGAACCTTCAAATAATCAGAAATTTTGAAATTCATCCTTCCGCTTATGGTAGAATCTTTCCAACTCGAAACAATCTCGTTTTGCTTTATTTTTCTAAAGGCTTGCTTTATGCATTCTTCATAAGTTAATGGTTGCAGATGAAGCAATTTATTAACCTCCTCATCTTCGGCTATCACTTCAACTTTCATGCTGTCTACCAATGAAATGGCAAGTTTATAGGTTGTTGATGTTACAAAAAACAACCAGTATGAAGAAAGTTTGGGAGTCATTATAGGTACAGTCCAAATATAGCGTTTCAGTCCTCTTACTGATGCAAAGGACAATAGCATTTCTTTATAGCTAAGAATATCAGGGCCGGCAATATCAAAGCTTTTATTAAAGGCTTTTTCATTACCCAGTAATCCTATTAGGATTTTAATGACATCAGCAATTCCAATGGGTTGGCATTTTGTTTTCAGCCATTTTGGAGCAATCATAATTGGTAATTTCTCTACCAAATCGCGGATGATTTCAAAGGAAGCACTCCCCGAACCTATGATGATTCCAGCTCTAGCAGTACTAAGTGCATAATTCCCTTTGGCCAATTCAATCTCTACGTTTTTTCTTGAATTCAGGTGTTTAGATAATGTTTGTGAGTTGACTATCCCGCTTAAATATATGACTTGTTTAACTCTCGTTTCATTAAGCTTTTCTCTAAAATTAATCGCCGATTGCTTTTCTAATTCATGGTAGTTTTTAGAACTTGACATGGAGTGAACCAAATAATAGGCAAAATCGATATCATGGGGAATATTATAGAAGGTGGATTTATCAATTAAGTCAAGCTCAATGACATCAATCCTTTCTTTTATTGAGTCTTCTGGATGAAATTTCTTCTTATCTCTTACACAACAAACAACATGATGGCCCATATTTACTAATGTGGGTAATAATCTTTTTCCAATATATCCTGTTGCTCCAGTTAGAAGGATTTTCATGCTTAGTAATTATAAATTAATGCTCATTTAATGAATTTAATATCTCTTCATATTCTTTAAACCGATGTTGTCGAATAGGTCTAATTTTTGGCTCTGTGTCAAAGTAAAGCAGCAGGCAAGGGCTAATAGCCTTGTATTTATCAACATACTCATAGCGAATAAGCTCCTTATTTTTAATTCTTTGTTTTATTTTATTGTGGTATGGGTACATTCATCAATTTTATTAGCAGTAAATATACAAAATCATGAGTTAAAATTCCTTTCCATCTATCTCTGGTAGTATATGAATAATACCTGCTATCAAAAAAACTACAATTATCGTTATTAAAAAAAATTTCTCCAAGTTTTAAAGTTTGATTCATGTGGTCTTGACATTTCATCTGAAAGTGTCCCTTTGAATCCTTTAAATGCCCAAACGACAAGAGCACCAACGATTTCAATTACAAAATCACTTATTGAATTACGCATTTTATTTCTTTTTAAATTGATGAGATTCCAAACATTGCTATTTGCCTTCCGAAAAATAGTCCGAATCTATCTTTGTTAATTTCGCCATTTCATTTTTTGTTAGATAGAAGCAAAGTTATATTTAAAAATTATAAATGTACAAAAAGCCTTTTCAATAAACGTTAACTGTTAAGTGTATGGTGCCATAAGGGATTGCGGGCTTCAAGACTATCAAGTTACCACCAAATTTGATGCGGGTGACACCACTCGAAAACCTCTGAAACCCTTATGCACGATACATATTATTGTGTGAGGTTGTTTTAGTTTGTCGTTGTTGTAATGGTAGTCGTCGCAATTATTATGATAAGTACTGCAATTATTGTATCATGAAGTTCTTTAATCAACTGACCTGTGGTATCTGCAAACTGATAGTCTTTAATGATGCTTTTTATCTTTTTATCATTCTTTTTTGCAATCTCCTTACAATACACTTCTTTATTTAATCCACATGAATCAACAAGACTAATAATCATAATTTCATCTATCTCAGCTTTCGAATTATTTTTGATGATGTCATTTAATCGTTGGCGTACAGTTTTTTCTGGAATTTCATTCTTTGTCGGGTATTTTCTTTTTGTGAAAATCCACAGTATCTTATTCTCCTTTTCCTCTAAGATTCCTAATGAAATTAACTTACGAAGTACTGATTTACGTAAAAAACCTTCTTTATTACCCAACAACTCAATCCAACGACCGACTTTTCTTTCTATCTTCGATTCAGATATTTTTTCTAGGCAATAATCTAAGATTTCATCATTCAATTTATCTTTGTTTATTATCTTAACTTTATTCTCAATAATTTCAATTCTCTCCTTAACGGAAAGCTCAAACAACACTGCTCCTGCAATGCAATATCCAAAAACCATTGAATCTGCTACAAAAGCCCCTTTTTCATCATCTAGTGCAAGAAGAACCAGTTTATCTATTAAGGTTAAATTTGGTGTATTATCACTCATATTTCTTTGTTTTATATAAATTTATTCATTCTAGCTTTTTGATTTCTCTAGGTAAACACTCCTATGCTACTCAGTCAATTTGTACTATCCCTGACTGTCCTCTGGGGATTGGTTTAATCCCACAATACTTCTTATAAGGCCATTTTTACTATACATATCCAACAAAGTTTGGCGGATATACTTCAACTTTATCATTTATAAAAACACAAAGAAATCTATCAAAAGGCTTATAAATGCAATATAACATGTTTGATTAAATGATAGTCAAATTTAAGAAATCTTTAATTCCGTTTATATTGTTTGAATTTTTACCAGGCCTAAGGCTTATTTCTTTCAAGTCACCTTTGGTTATTGAGCTAATGGAAATAATCCTATTCCTTTTGCAGGGAAATTTTTCCTATTTCTCCACTTGGTTTAAGCACTGTATAAAATAGTTGGTTGGGTTGTTCAGCATCATCAAACTCAATCATCAAATCACCGTTATTACTCTTTTTATATCCAGTTTTTGCAAAATAAATGGTCTCTGAATAGGGAATTAGTTCTGTGGAACCAAAATATAGTTTCTCCTCTTTTATGGTCACTTTATAGCCTTGATATTCTCCAGTAAGTGTTGTGGGTGGGTTTATATTTTCCGTATTCAATAATGCTTGATAATATTTCGTATACCAATCAAAATAGCTTTGTTTATAGTTTGATAACAACCCATTTGAAAGCTGTTTTTTAATTAATAAACTTTGGATTTTATATACAGCTAGCTTTGGGTCGATATCAATGTCAGGCTGTACTTTTTTTTGCTCCCAATTATCATTAGTAACTGGTGAAAGTACTCTTCCGGTAGGGATAAATGCTATGAAACCATGGCCAAAGGTTCATCATCACCCGAATGTGCTCCTCCATAATATGGCTTACCAACAATGATTGCTTTTTTATAGGCTTGCATGGCATAAGCAAAGGCCTCTGCCGCCGAACCCGTATTTTTATTAATGACTATATAGAGCGGTTTTTCGGGTCTTCTTTCGCCAGGAATATCAAATAAAATCCTTCCTTGAGTTAGCTCATCAGTTTTTCTGCAATAATCAGTAAGGTATATCCTATCATCACCCTGCTCAAAAAAGTAACTCGCTAAAAAGTGTCCTATCTTACCACTCCCTCCCGGATTATCTCTTAAATCAATAATATAGGCATCACTGCTTTTTAAAAACTCCATAGTAGCTGCTGCTACTTTAAAAGCCTCTTCGTATTCGTGACATTCTGTAATTTTTATATAACCAATATTCCCATTCAGGTTTTTCACCTCTTTTGAGAAAACCTCGATATCTTTTGAGAATGTTGTTTTTTTCAAAGCCTCAGACATTTCTATCCCTTTGTCTTCAAAAACATAAGCCTCCTCTAGGTTTGTAGCTAGTTTATGGATAATATCTTCTTGCTGACTTTTAGTAAGGCTATTTACTTCTTGTGCGAAAAGGCTAATTACTGATAAGATTAAACCTAAAAAGAAGATGGGTTTTAATTGTTTCATATATGGTATTTTCTGTGTTTTTACGAATAATATAAAGCCATTGATATGCCCTTTAATATATCCTTTGATAGCATTATGATGTTATGGTTACGGATAATAGAGTCTTCATTACGATTTAGTATTTCCTAGGCACATAAATACATTTTTCTCAGTATATAAATTAAGTTTCTTCAAGAGACTTTTGTATTTTGATCTAGGTCATAATCTAATTTCATATACATGATATATTATTTTGATGTAGGTTATAACTCGATTTCATATAGGTCAAGATAGGAATATTACAGGAGGAAAAACAGAATAGATGCCTTGTTATGACAGTATTGTAGCTTTGATATTGGTTTTCTTATGATGTAAGGTCTATGTTTTATTAATTGAGGAGGCTTATTAGGCGAGATTCCTATTAAAACAAAAATTTTCTTCTTTGAAAATCTTGCCTACTATAAGGCCTTGGGGCTACTTTCCCTTTTTGCTGGACAAGTTGTGGAATAGCTGTAGCACAAAGAATCACAAAGGATTTCACAAAGTGCCATAAAGAAAAAAGGCTATTATTCACCTCTTGAGCCACTCCCAGTTTTTGAAAGGCCTGCCCTCTGTCTTCGAAACATAATTACAATTAAGGGATGAACTTTTGTTTATAATGGAGTTTGTATCGTTATGAATTCTGAATTAAACTCTGCAAAGTTTATGAAGACTTCCAGCGGAAGTCTAATTCCGCCTTATCAGGAAGTCGTTAAGCGGAGCAAATGGTTTGAAGGAAACAAAAACAATATTGTTTGACGCTCGTTAGTGATAATTCACAGAATTTCACTAAAAGGAGGAGTTTATTGTTTTTCCGAAAAACAATTTGTGGAGTAGACTTGATGATACAGCGGTGGTTTTGATACACTTTTTAAAAAGTGTAAAAGGATAAACCTGTCTAACAGAGTTTTAGCTCGAAAAATATATGTCATTGAAAATGAATCCTTAAAACTTGATTAACTCAATTAATATAATCACATTTTTCTTATTCTAAAAGTGCTGAGTAAAATCTAGTATGAAGAAATTGATTTATTCTGGCTTAATTACACAATAATGCTACAGGCATCAAAATAGGAATTAACCAGAAAAAAGATGAGTTTGTCCTAAACCAACACACCTATTTACAGCCAAATAAATACAAAATGAATATCTTTGGAAAAAACGCATTATGATCTCGTATAAAATTGTGGCATTAGCCGATAAAATCTCTACTGAGGAGACTACTTATCAATACTATCCTCGGATTTGCAATCGCAAGAAAATCAATATCCATCAACTCTCCAAACTGATTTCTGAACAAAGTACCGCTTCGGAGGCTGATGTTCATCTGGTGCTCTGGTCTTTAATTCATAACATCCCCAATTTGTTAATGGATAATTATAGCATTCATCTAGATAACTTGGGTGTTTTTAGTCTACACGCACAAGCCAAGGGCAGCCCCACAGAAAAAGAAGCCAAAGCCAAGAATATTACCAATCTTAAAATCGCATTTAGGCCTAGCAAAGTAATTAGGGATGAATTGCGTTTTGCTAAGTTTAGGAAGGTGAAATAATTGTTCTCAAATAAGGGAATTAGCTTTTATCACGAAAATGAGTTAAGAATACACAAATAAGAAAGGAGTTGAAATATTAATAGCCTATTTGTTAGCTCTATAAAACTTCTCAAAACAACTGGTAAACCCAATCAGAAATAACATGATCTTTATTCAAATATATAAGCGTGATGCCAATGGAATCATAAATCCCATGAATCAATACCAATAGGAGTAAATTATTTCTGTTTCTATTAAAAAGTAATGAAATGGCAAATGACCATAAAAACACAGACACTATACCAATAAGTCCTTGGTAGGCATGAGAAATCCCAAAATAGAGTGATGTAATCAATGCTGAAAGTAACCATGTCCTATTGCCATTGCCCAATAATTCAGCCAATGCTTTCATATAATATCCCCGAAACAGGAATTCCTCTCCAAATGCTGCAAATACCCACATAACAAGCATTAAGCCAATATAACCTTCTACGTTTCCTCTAATATCGTCTATAGATGATAAATCATATTCTCCTAGCCATGTTTGAAGTAAAGGGTCTATAATAGCGCTAAATCCAATAAATAAAGCTATCGCAATATATAAACTCTTAAAAATGGTTTTTCCAGTAATTTTCTGTCCTATTCCAAATCTAGCCCAATCATATTTACCTCCTTTTAATATTAGAAAGGCGATACCTAGACTAAAGAAAAAGACAAAGTTTCTATCTATTAGTCCAAATATTGGTGCAATGAGCATGACTAAAACTACGGTATAGGGTTTGTTTAAATAATGGTATAATTTCGTTTTCATTTCTGTTTGTTTTAAATTGATAATTTGAGTTGTTTAGATAATACTTATGATTAGGCGAACAGTTTATTGTTGGTGTAAAACTGATTTGTAATTATTGTTAATTGTCTGAAGTTTCGCATCATAATTCATTATCAGAAAAGATTCAAAATCAGCTTGTTTCAAACTATTGTTTGGTTTTGTGAAGCTTGGCATCTTTGTGTCCCTTGTGGCAAAATACTGACAATTAGCCACTAAGGCACAATGGCTCAAAGAATCACAAAGTCTCTCAGAACATTTTTGGAATTCTTGCATACCTGACATTCTTTATGTTTAAGTGCGAAACTTCAGTTAATTGATATTATATTTCTACTTTCTCTCCATTTGCTAATACTCGATAGTATTTATTGTTCTTAATAAGAAGTCCTTCAGTTTGCCCTTTAGGCCAATACTTTTGATAATCTTTTGGATGCTTCACATCAATTCCGATTACCTTTCCATTATACTGCCTGTTAACTTTTGATTGAAGGGTATGACCTACTATAATGGCCTTTGCATTAAACTTATTGATTCCTAATTCCACTTGTTCTTGACTTAAATCATCTTTAAAATATCCTCTATACCAACATATTCCTATCCTCTTTGAAATTAATATACTCTCCTCCGTTTTTTCAACTTTTGGATAATATGGCTTATAATAATTACTGCGGATAAGCTCATTAATCTCATCTAAACTAAAGTCTAAGTCTGCAATATCAGGATGTATGCCACCATGAGCAAAAAGATTTCCATTGATGAGTTCTAGGGAATTTTTACTTGACATCCACTTGCCTAAAAATGAATTTCTGCTATATAAATCACTTTGAACTATTCCCATAATATTGGATACTGCAAGGTATTTATCAGCCGCCGCACGATAATTCCCTTGCATATTCTTCAACTCATGATTCCCAATAATAAAATGCACATAACCACCAACTTTTTTGGCTTCCTGTTCTAATTTGTAGATAAACCAAAGCACTTGCGTTACCGACCATCCTCTGTCTACAAAATCACCAACCAAAACCAAATGTCCGGTTTTAAATGTCCAATTGAGGTCCTTATCAATCACTTTGTTTTGAATGAGAAAATCTCTAAAGGCTTTATAACTTCCTTCGATATCTGAGATGGCAATTATTGGATTTTCATCCTTATAGCTAGTTTTGGGAGGCTGTATATCTGATTTAAGTGTGAAATCGAAACTTGTGGAGTCAATTTGAAAGTAACTTTTGGTGGTGATATTAGAATCAACAGAGTACTCTTTTGAATCCACATAAAAACCATCCTCTTTGCTTCCTTTGATATAGTTTATATTTAAAATACTATCGTTTTTATAGAAAACATATGGGCCTTCATTATCTACTTTATAAATTAAAGGGCTATCTCCGTAGTGCAAACTTGCTCCATGATATAAACCAAAGATAACAGCAATTATTCCGAGTATTAAAAATGTTAAACTTTGGTGTTTTAAATATCTTAATATCCTTTTCTTCATTTTAATTTCCGTTTTAATTATTTTGAGCAAAACTACCTGCTATGATTCTGACTCTCTAATAATTGGGATATACGACACTTGAGGAGGGATACAAATATTCATTCTGTTTATGAAATGTGTTTATCCCATAAAACATGAATTTGAACACCAGAAAAAGGTTGTTGGTCAAGTTCTTTTGTCAAGAAGTTATTTCAGTTTATTATTGCAGTATGATATTGAAAATAAGTAAAAGAAAAAGAGCATTAATTATTGGAATCGCAACAGTGACGGCATTAATTCCAATAGTCATTACAGCATTTGAATTAATCACAACAGATAAAGAATCGGTTGTTTTTCTAGAAAACTTTCCCGCTTCCATTGGCTTACTTTTTATCTTGTACTATGTTATACTTATCATTCTAGGCCTTTTTTGGTTTACAAATCAGGTGGTCTCCTTCTTGAAGTTGAAAAGTGAAACATCAAAAGCAGAATTGCAGCATTTAAAGAGTCAAGTGAATCCTCATTTCTTTTTTAATATGCTAAACAATTTATATGGATTGGTTGAAAGTGATTCAAAAAAAGCGCAAGAGCTCATTCTCAAACTATCAGATTTAATGCGCTATAGTATTTATGAGGGTGAAAAAGAAACGGTAACACTTAAAGAGGAAGTGGAGTATTTGAAAAACTATATTGAGCTTCACAAAATGCGTTACCATAAAGAAGTTGATGTGGTATTTAATTGTGAAATTGATGAAAACAAGGAAGTGATGCCTTTGTTATTTATCATACTTTTAGAAAATGCATTTAAGCATGGAGTTGAAAATTTAAGAGAAAATGCTTTTGTACACCTAAACATGACTACCTTTGAAGATATGATTCAGTTTGATATTGAAAACAATTTTGATAATTCTGATGGTGTTGAAGGTTCTGGAATAGGTTTAAAGAATTTAAAGCGAAGGTTAGAATTGGTTTATCCTAAAAAACACCATTTGTCTTTCTCAATATCTGAGGATGTTTATAAAGCGAAATTAATTTTAAACTAGCTATGATTACCTATTTAATTATTGATGATGAGTATATAGCACATGATATTATAAAGGGCTATTGCGATTTATTACCAAATATGCAGCTGAAAAAAAGCTGCTATGATGGATTGGAAGCATTCGAATATTTGAATAATAATGATGTTGATTTAATCTTTTTAGATTTAAATATGCCAAAGCTAAAAGGTTTTGATTTTCTTAAAACACTAAAGAATCCACCAAAAGTAATCGTAACAACGGCTTATAAAGAATATGCACTCGAAGGATATGAACTTAATATTTCCGATTATTTATTGAAGCCATTTGGTTTTGAACGCTTCCTAAAAGCAATTAATAAAACCTTCAGTTCTACTATATCTCAAGCTTTAAATTTACCCCAAACCAGTACCGATTCAAAACGCATCTTTCTAAAGAATAATACAAAGTATAGCCAAGTAGAAATTAATCATATCTTAGTTTTAGAAGCATCTGGAAATTATACCAAGGTCATCACAAGACTGGAAACCATCACTGTTCGTGAAAAGCTATCCTCTGTTTTAGACTTATTGCCAAAAGAAGACTTTTTACAAGTTCATAAATCGTTTGTGGTGGCTCCAAAATATATCAAAAGCATAGAGGGCAACAGGATATTTATTGAAGAGCATATTATTCCTGTAGGAAAACTATATAAAGCTAATGTTGTTCAATTATTGAGGTAGGTTCTATCATCAATTGTTCTGTATAAATAATGATGAATTGGCAAAGAAAGTTGTTTAATATGATACAATTTTCAACTAAAAGAAGTAGAAATATTTTAGTTTGTTCTAAAGATAAAGACTATCAAATTCTAGCATAGGTCTACTTCAAATGTTTAGCAAAAAAGCCCATCATTGTTTTATACAATTCTATTCTATTTTCTTCACGTCTAAATCCATGGCCTTCGTTATATTTTACCATATATGGAACATCGTAGCCTCTTTGCCGTAAATTTCTAACTATTTGATCAGCTTCATTGATATTCACTCTTGGATCATTTGCACCCTGTATTACAAATATTGGTTTTGTAATTTTATCAGCATTTAAAGCGGGAGAAACTTCTTTCATAATGTTCTTCTCTTCTGCAATTTCAGGATTATACCATCGTTCACACCATAGGTCTATATAGGGTTTCCAATATGGTGGCATGGAATTAAGAAGCGTGAATAAATTCGAAGGACCAACATTATCAACTCCACACGCATATAAATCAGGTGTTTTAACCAAACTACCCAGAGTAGCCAAACCTCCATAACTGCTACCATAAATAGCAATTTTATTTTCATTTATCCAGCCTTGTTTTTTTATATAAGCAACAGCATCCTCTAAATCATCAAGCATTTTTCTTCCAACCTGATTGTATCCTGCTCGTTCAAACATTTTGCCATAACCACCAGAGCCTCTAAAGTTTACTCGAAGTGTGGCATAACCTCTACTTGCAAATAGTTGATCTGACCTACGGAATCCCCAACTATCCCTAGTACTATGTGGCCCACCATGCGGAAGTACAATCATTGGCACTTTTTCCCCATCTTTCAGCTGCTTTGGAATAGTAACATAGCCATGAATTGTTAATCCATCTCTACTCTCGAATTGGATAGGCTGCATTTCAGCCATGTCTTCTTCTTTCAATTGAGGCATTAAGTCGAAAATCTTTTTGAAAGAATCTTTTTCTGTATTGTACAAATAATAAGTTCTATAAAGCTTATCGCTTGTGACTTTAATCAAGTATTTGTCTTCTTTATCAGAAACACTAGAGATAAAAAACTGTTTGCCTTTGAATTGATTTTCAAACTTTTTGTGTAGTTTCTTATAGGTATCACTTACAGGAATTATCACATTCTTTACTCCTGTATAAGAATAGTAATCTATTTCATGATTTCTATTTTTAGAAAGATAGAATTGATCAACATCATAAGTATTATCTCTATATATTTTCTTAATGATTTTCTTTTCTTTTAAATCATAAAGAAGGATCTCTTTTGTATCACTATCTAGGTCTGATATAATATAGGCATCATGTTTATATTCTGTTGCGGGATTAAATTCATTTATATCAAAACTTTCTTTCCAGTTTGTGCTTTTTATTATCTCAAAAGGAGTATTTTCTGATGTTCTGTAGTAGAGAACCGAATACTTTTCGTTTTCCAGCTTAGAAAAACCTCTCAGATTTCCATCTTTATCAAAAACATATAAGCTGATTGGAGAATTAACATTTTTATTATCATACAATTTATGCACCTCTCCGGTGACGATATTAATTTTGTAAGGCTCAAATATCTGAGGATTATCCTTATTCATTTCAATAATCATGTAATCAGGCTGTTCTTCCAGAGATTCTAGAATCTCAACTTGAACATTTTCAAATGGTGTTAAGGGTTTGAAATTAGAACCGTCTATATCAACAGCAAATAATTGATAATTCTCATTTCCTCCTTGGTCATGTGTATAAACTAATCTATTGTTATTTGCCCATCCATACCATGTGATTAACTCTTTATCTTCTTCTAATGCTCTGGTAACTATATTAGTTTCAGTATCCTTAATATAAATGTGTTTTTTCCCGTTCTCATCTTTTTCTCTGTAGGATAAGTATTTTCCATCAGGTGACAATCTGAAATGTGATTGTTTAGGTTTTATAAAATAATCTTCCACTGAATATTTATAATCACCCTTTTCAAAAGCAGCAATTTTAGCAAGCTCTTCGGTTGTTGAGGGAAGACTAGTATCTCCAGTTAACTTCCCAGATTTTGTTTGTGCGGAAATATTAATGACGATTAATATGAAGATCAATTTGATGCTAATTTTTTTCATGTTTATTTATTTCATTTTTGTTTTTAATACGACTATCTCTGTTTATAATGAGATAAAACTGAATGATTATAACTTAGTTTATTTGATGTGAAGTTCATCTTTTAAGTAATTCTGTGTTTTAGTTGCTCTGGAATATATGTATTGTAATCAGTTCTATTTTTTATTAAGTGGAACTTTCTCTACTTCTCCATTGGGTTTAATTACGGTATAAAACAATTTGTTGGGTTTTTGAGCATTATCAAATTCAATAATCAAATCTCCATTATGACTCTTTTTATAACCCGTTTTTGCAAAATAAATGGTTTCTGAATAGGGAATCAACTCCGTTAAGCCAAAATAAAGTTTCTCATCTTTTATTGATACTTTGTAGCCCTTATAATCTCCAGTAAGTATTGCTGGCGGAATTATCTTTTCAGTATTCAATAAAGCCTCATAATATTTTGAGTACCAATCAAAATAAGTTTGTTTCATACTAGATAATGAATCATTTAAAATCCATTGATTAATTAGTAAACTTTGGATTTTGTAGACCGCAAGTTTTGGATCAATGTTAATGTCTGGTTGCACACCAATTTGTTCCCAATTATCATTAGTTACTGGTGACAATACTCTTCCGGAAGGAATAAAAGCTATGAAACCATGAGCTAAAGGCTCATCATCTCCCGAATGGGCTCCTCCATAAGAGGGCTTACCTACAATGATTGCTTTTTTATAAGCTTGCATGGCATAAGCAAAAGCCTCTGCTGCCGAACCTGTATTTTTATTATTGACTATATATAGCGGCTTTTCGGGTCTTCTTTCTCCTGGAATGTCAAACAAAACCCTCCCCTGAGTTAGTTCGTCAGTTTTTCTACAATAATCAGTAAGATATATTCTATCATCACCATGCTCAAAAAAGTAACTACCAAGAAAGTGTCCAATTTTCCCACTTCCACCTGGATTATCTCTTAAATCAATAATATATGCATCACTATTTTTTAAAAACTCCATAGCTGCAGCTGCTACTTTAAAGGCTTCTTCATATTCATGACATTCTGTAATTTTAATATAGCCAATATTGCCATTTAGGTTTTTTACTTCTCTAAATCCATAATTTTTAAATCTTACTTCTTCCTCATAGATTAGTTCAGCAGATTCTGATTCTATGGGGTCAATAAGCTCCTGAAATAAAGTGGGGTCATATAAAAACTGCAAATGAGCATCCTTAGCCAAATTACTTAACAGCTCGTTTACTTCCTTTGAAAACATCTCAATATCTTTTGAAAACTTAGCCTTTTTCAAAGCTTCAGACATTTCTATCGCTTTATCTTCAAAAACATAAGCCTCCTCCAAATTTGAAGCCAGTTTATTGATAACTTCCTCTTGCTGACTTTTAGTAAGGGGATTTTCTTCTTGCCCAAAGAGACTAATTGTGAGTGTAATTAATCCTAAAAAAAAGATGAATTTTAATTGTTTCATATTTGGTGTTTTATGTGTGTCTTCACGAATAATACATCCTGTTTAAAACAGTGTGATGGCAGAATGACACATTGTGCACAGCCAAAGCCATTGATGTGCCCTTTCGCTATATTCTTTGATAGATTTATGTGCCCAAGGTTACGAATGAAATATGGAATATATAGAATGTTTCAGCGCATTCTCTAAAATATTAATTGAAATTGCTTTGGTTCTGAGGTTTTCTTTCGGTCCTATTTATTATTGTATGCTGTTATATTCCTTAATAATCTTCATTTCTTCACTAAATCACTTCTGTTTCTGTGGAGGAACCAAAAAATCAGATTTCATACATAGCATGGTTTATTTTTATTTGTAAGATCGGAATTTTATGAATTAAAAAGTATAACCGATTGAGAATTCTCCATAAAATGGGGACATGAATTCATATTCCTCTTCAAATTGGTCAATTATGGACTCAATGGAGTTGTTTGTCGGATTTGCTTCCCTAGTATTTATATCAAGTCCATATCCCAATGAAAAGACTATATTAAAACCACTATTCCAGGCCCATCGTTTTCCTGCGTTCAGTCCAAAAGAATAAGATTGTATGTCAAGATCGAACTTGTCGGCCTCTAAGTCACCATTTCCTTTGTAATTCCTATATCTAGTGTAAGCTCCAAGAAATAGAGAATTCATTTCTCCAGACAAATGCCTTCGGTAATTCAGTGTAAAACCTATTCCACTTGACTCTATCGAAGCGTCTGTGTAGGCCTTAGGAACATCTTCATAGTCGAAGCGAGCAACAATTCCATTCTTCGGACTAATCAGATATTCATAGTTAATCGAATAAAAACCGAAAATTGGAGCGATAGGACATATATTAATGGCGTGCTTGAATTCACTGCGTGGGGAATTTGATTTAGTTGAAGAAGATTCTTCTCCCACTTGTGCAACTACATTACTGCTTAGGAAAATACAAATGAATAATGTTTTTAATGTTTTCATTATTTAATGTTTATTAATTAATTTTTGTTTCGGCAAAGATCTTACTATGTGAAAGATGCTGCAAATCCTTATGCAGCAATGTGTGTCAAATTTGTAGAATACATAAAAACTATGAAGCAGAAGTATCATTTATGACGCAAGTGATACTTTTATCCAATGAAATACAAATTCACAACTGTATGAATTTATTCATCAATAAATTCTATTATCGTTTTGATGTATTCCTCTTTTTGTTCATACCATATTTCATGACCTGCATTTTCAATAAATGAAATCTGAGAATTTGGGTATAAGTCCACATATTCATATCCAGAAGCATAAGACAGAAAATCGCATTGTCCTTTTAACACCAATATTGGAGCTTGAACGGTTTTTACTTTATCTCTAATTTCTGGATAGTCAGCACTATTCGTTGCAATATATGCATATAGCCCAGCTCCTCCTTCTTCGGGTAAAGTATGACTAGCGTCACATACTATACCTTTCACAACATTGCTTACCAAAGAATTAAGTATCCTATCCATTTGTTTATCTGAAATAAGCTTTTTATCCAAAAAGTGAGCTCCTAAAACAGCAACTATCATTTTGGGTTTTCGAGCATAGCTTTCCACATCTTTAAGATAGTTATAGGGTTCTATGAATTTTAATGAATCAGGGGCGGGATATATAGAATCTAAATCCGCATATTCATTTCCAGTTTTCAAATGGGGTTTGAATGCACCTGGAGAACTGAAGACTATTTTCTCAATTTTCTCAGGGTATCTTGCTGAATAATGAGATATGATTATAGAACCAAAAGATTGTCCAATTAAAATGACTTTTTCTGCTCCAATCTTTTGTGTGATGATTTCATCTAAATCAATCAAATGCTTTTCAAAGCTGATATCAGAATATTTGTCTAATCTATCAGACAAACCAGATCCTCGTTGATCGTATAGGTAAACGTCATTTCCTTCTAGAGCCAAACTTTTCATGGTTTCTATAATGCTTGAATGAATATATGCCCCAGGGCCTCCATGCAAGAAAACTATAGGTGTTTTGTTTAAGCTGTCTATTCCTTCTAATTGAGTA
Organism: Bacteroidales bacterium; assembly: GCA_016744655.1. Taxonomy (GTDB): domain Bacteria; phylum Bacteroidota; class Bacteroidia; order Bacteroidales; family UBA12170; genus UBA12170. Next base: position 61,190 of record JADGDY010000002.1, read on the forward strand.
AATGCGATTCTAAATCCTTCACTCATTTCCCAATATCTAGTGCTTTCTCTTTCTTCTAGTGGCTTTATTATTTCCTTTTCAGGAATTATCAATAATACCATAAATACAAGAGCCAAAACTCCTATTAGGATACCAATCCATTTAAATATTTTCTTTATTGTTCTCATATTTTGGGTTTTCCTTTTGATGATGATTCTTAATATTGGTTACCGAAAACATAATTTGAAAGCATTTAGGTAGACAGTGTATTTGACGCTTATTATAAAATTAAACATCCATAATTAGGATAAAAATATCAAAAGGCAGGGCAAACCCATTTTATAATACAAATCCTCCAACCAGATTGATTTTCAGTAAAATAGAAGTTGAATAATCCTATCAAAATATAAATTTCTTCTTTGAGAAACTTTGAGCCCCTCTGTGTAATAGCTGTACCATAAAGGAAATCAAAGGCTTACTTTAAGAGCCACAAAGAAATAAGATGGATCTGTTCTGAATGAAATGGTATCGTAACAAAGCTTATAAAAGGTTTAAGTTGAGATTCGTATTGTGTTTATGGTCTTTAGTTGAGTATTCTTAATATTCTCCAGGCCTTTTTAATAATTAATTATTTGCTCAAATTTAGAAATTGTTTTGAATTCTATTGGAATGATATATCAATATTATTACGAAAATAGGAACTATTGCTTTTATGCATGTAGCTATTAGATTAGCTTTTAAAACAGTCAATCTTTTGACCCAATAAAACCTCCGCTCCATCATTTCCTTTTGCAAATTGTCTTGATTTTTATTATATTAGCATACACCAACCATAAGAACAAAACCACAAGGAATGAAAAAACTAATCAGCTTCATTTCCATTATCTTTCTATTTTCAAATGTTAATAGTAAAACGCTATTACCTCCTCAACTAGCTGATAGCTTGATTGAAGTATTGGATAATAGACCTACAAAAGATAGCATCAGAGCCGAACTTCTCAATCAGATTGGCTTTGAAATTTATACCACCAATTTAGATTTAACTAAGAAATATGCCGATGAACTTTTAGAACTTTCTAAAGAAATCGACTATGATGAAGGTGTTTTAAAGGCCTATAATTTATTGGGTATCTATTTCGACTATAAAGGAGATTATAATGAAGCCTTGGTGCAATATGGAATGTCATTACGAAAAGCAGAACAAATAAACTATTTGAGAGGTGTTTCATCAGGTCTCAACAACCTAGGAACCATTTATGAAGTGTTAGGGAATTATCCTCAAGCTCTGTATTACTACCAGGAATCTCTTAAAATAGATTTGCAAAGAAATGACAATTACGGAATTGCTAATTCGTATATCAATATAGGGAATCTGTACGAGAACCTTCATGACAATGAGAAAGCCATGAATTACTATCAAAAATGTCTTCATTTATCAGATTCTTTGGACTTCGATATACTTAAAGCCTATAGCCTAATGAATATAGGCTATGTATTAAATGTTATAGGTGATAAACAAGAAGCCAGAAAATTTTTCAAAAATTCATTTGAAATATCGGAAGACCATAATCAAGTTGAAGGGATGCTATTGGCATGTTTAATGATTGGTATATTGGAAAAAGAAGAAGGTAATCATAAATTGGCTAAAGAGGAATTAAATAAGGCCTTAGCTGCCAGTATTAAAATGGGTTCTGTTACGCAGGAGCGATATTGTTACTTTCATTTGGCTGGAGTATATTACAATCAAAAAAACTATAAAAGAGCTTTAGATTTGGTAAAATTAGCCTATGTGGATGATGAAATTAGTGATGAAAACCTAAGAATGAATACAGCTGAATTGCTATCACAGATTTATGCTGCCACTAAAAAGTATGATCTAGCTTATCAATATCATGTTATTTTTAAATCCTTACAAGACCACTCTTTTAACGAGGAAAACATTCAGGAAATAAGCAATTTAGAATATCAATACAAGTATGAGAACAAGAAGAAAGCATTTGAACTGGAACAAGAAAAGAAAGATGCCATCAATAAAGCTAAACACCAACGGCAAATAGCTATCCAACATTCACTCATTCTTATTTCTGTGTTACTCACCTTACTATCCATATTGATATTATATAGCTTAATTCAGCGTAGAAAAGCCAACAAACTGCTTCAGAAGCAAAAGATAAATTTAAAGGAGGCAAATAATTTGCTTATGCTACAGAAAAAAGAGATAGAGACAGTAGCTAAAGAGCTCGAAAAAGCAAATGAGACGAAAGACAAGTTCTTCTCTATCATTGCTCACGATTTGCGTTCTCCTTTTACTACCATATTAGGCTTTTCTAATATTCTACTCGAAAGCCATGAAGAGTTCGACAAAGAATCGCTTGAAACCTTCCTCAGCAAAATTAAAAATGGTTCGGAGACTGCTCTTATATTACTGGAAAACCTATTTAGCTGGGCTCGCGCCAATTCAGGGAATATTAAATTCTCTCCTAAATCTATAGAACTTGAGCCATTGGTGAACCTGGTTTGTAATCTATATGAAAGTGGTGCCAATAGTAAAAATATTGAATTAAAATGCTTGGTATATCCAAGTACTCAGATATTTGCCGATGAGGAAATGCTAAGAACCATTTTAAGAAATCTAGTTTCAAATGCATTGAAGTTCACCAAAGCCCAAGGCACCATAGAGGTAGCAACAAAAAATGAGGAGAGTAAAACGGTCATTTTAGTGAAAGACAATGGTATTGGCATGAGCAAAAACCAAGTGAATAGTTTATTTGAGTTGAACAAGAAAACAGTTACACGAGGCACCTCTGGAGAAAGAGGAACAGGCCTAGGTTTAGTGCTATGCTATGAGTTTGTTAACAAGCACAAAGGAAGTATCTTGGTCAGCAGTGAAGAAGGTATTGGGACAGAAGTTCGAGTAATTCTACCTAATAGATAAGTTAAAAAAAAGGCCGCCCCATCTACGAAAGCGGCCTCATCATTAATTAACTAATCTACAAACATTCTAGTAATTATTTCTTTATCTTCTGCTTTTATTTTCACAAGGTATAGCCCTGATATATAATTTCTTAAATCTATTTCCAATGTGTTTTGATGGACCTCCTGTTTAAATACCAATTCCCCTCGGTAATTATAAATTTCTACAGTTTCTATTTCTAAATGTGATTCTATTTGAGCCTTGTTCTTTGCAGGATTAGGGAAGATATTTACCATGTTTACATATTCATGTTCAGGAATATCTAAGGTGTAATCCGAAGCAAAAGGCCATATAACAGAACTACCAAAATCCCCATTTATTTCCATTAAGACTTCATCATCTTTAATGATTTTTAAATAGGCACTTGGTGAAGCAAAACCATTCCCTTCTGTATCGTAAAAAACGAAATCGAAGCAACCTGCCTGTTCCATGTTTATCGGAATCTCAAATAGTCCTAAATTCCCATAATCATCACCTGATAAAACCACCTCTCCATCACTTGAAATGATTTCCCAATAATTTTCTTCACTTTGAAATATGGTTTTATACTCAATCACAAATGAGCTTTCCACATCAACAGCAAAATCAAAAGGTTTTTGCCCACCATTATTTAGATCATTCTCATCATTAATAAGCTCTACTTCTAAAATATTATTTTCTTGAATACTAAAGTTAATAGCAGGAAGATCAACCATCGTTTTTTCTAAAAACTCCAGATTTCCTGTCCATGTATAACTTGATACAGCACTACTATTTATCTTATATTCAACATCTACTGAAGTAAGCACATCATTACCTGTATTGGTAATTTCAATCTGGGGCTCTAAAACTTGGTCACACTGATAAGGAGGGATTTGAATGGCTGTTAAGGCAGGATCATTATCGTAAATCGCATTCATTTCAACTTCGCTGCCTGCCCCACTAATAATAGAATTATCGTCTTCAGAAACATAAGCTACTACAGCTAAATGGTTCAGGTCAATCTCCACATCATTAAAAAACTCTGGTAATTCTATACTTACTGTTTGGTCGATTAAAGTCCCTGAACTAGTCTCAGTAACTTCTCCTCCCCAAACCCCATCACTATGTAAAATTGGATTATGGTTGAATTCGTAATAAGGTCCAATACCAATTTGATAACCAATAATCCCACTTTGAACCAGAACTATGGAGAAGTTATTTACTGTTGGGGCATCAGAAGTGTAATACAATTCATAATGAACTGTCAAAACCCTATCTGATGGGTTAATGGTAGCTTCCACTCCAACATTAACATAAGAATCTTGAGCCATAATGGAATTGGCCGCTCCTGTCCATGCACTGAGGCTTAAATCAGGACCTGAGCCTTGATACATCTCTCTATTTATGGTTCCGTTTGGAAAGCTTGTGATGTCGTAATAAGCTCGTATTGAATCGCTCTCAGGTAGGTTTAGATTAGGGTAGTCAGTCGGTGAAAACCCGCCAGCATGTCTTGCTATTACAAACAAATCTTCAGGATAAGCCTCCTCTAGTTGTGCTGCTAAAGCATGCCCATTTGGACAATAAATACAGTTTCTGCCAGTATATTCCTCTAGAATAACATTTCGTTTCTCAATATCGGTACTCACTAAAGATTGACTAAAGCCACTTATATTGAAACCTAATATTGAAGTAAAAACAAACAATATGCTTAGTTTATTTATCATAATATTTCAATTTTATTCATGGTAATTTCATTATTTACTTCTAAGAAAACTAGAAATACATCGTCGTTAAATTCATTATTATTAAATTCAATTTTATGTTCTCCACTCGAAAGAATCTTAATATATCTAAATACCACCTTTCCATTCAACAGGCGAACAATAAGGTTGATTACCGTATTATCCTTCAAACTTAAGTGAAAGGTAGTAGGTTGAATACGATTGCCAGTTGAAATTTTAAATTCAAAAGGTTTATGCATTAGTTCTTTTATCATTTATTATCGTAGCATCAAATTTATTACACAAGACTTTTAAAAGTGAGATAATAAAGCACCCGAGTAGTAAATGCACATCAAAATCTCAGGCTGCTCTATTATTCTCAATATATCCAGTCAGTTTAAAATCCAGATTTTTATTGAACAATCACCTTAGATATGGCTGTAAAGCCTTCACTACTGGCCTTGATATAATAAACTCCAGGACTTAGATTCTCAGTTTTTATGGTTTCTTTAATAAAACCTGATTTAGAATTCACTGTTCTAGTTAAAATGCTTTGACCTGTATAGTTAATCAATTCGATTTGAGCATCAGAGCTTTCGTTATCTATCCATTGTACTGTAAATTGTGTTTTAGCAGGATTAGGATAAACCTTTAATAGATTTGCATTAGAGTTCAAATCATTCAAACCAACTGGAGTGAAATCACTATAATAAGCCACATTAGCATTCAATACTTCTCTTTCATTAATGTCTTCGCTGTGTTTAGATACAAAACACACTACAGAAACATTCTGAAGTTCAAACTCACTAGGGATAGCATATTGGAAAGTATGCTCATAGGAATCTCCATTAGAAACAGATGTTGGCAGTTCGCCTTGAACACCCCATGGATCTTCTAGTATTTCTCTTAAAACATGTTTGTGATCGAAGTTTTGAATAGGATCACCTAATCCATAGTATGGATGTCCTGAAATACCATTATAAGCATTTGATTGGTTGGCTTTAAGATGGTCTTCTAAGATATAACAACTAAAACGCATTTCGCCTTCAATATCCGCATAGAAATTGGCTTCGGTATTGATTTCAAGCATCCTACTACCTAGGTTTATTGAGGCTGCAATTTCCACATTCATTGGTGCATTATTTGCCAATTGTTGGTCCGTATAAAGTCCCCACTTTCCTACTTCCATTCCCACAGAAGCTTCACCAAAGAACTTGGTTCTATCTACCCATCCTTTAGGGTAAGAGCCACCACAATAGTTGGCTAAAATATCTTCTGCATTCTCAATTTCCCACTGGTCATTTCCATGAATGGCCACAGGAATTACTCTGATTTTATCAGTATTAAATGCCTCCTCTAGTGCTTCGATGGTTAAAACTCCATTTACACAATATCCACACCATGTTCCTGTAGCTTCCTCTAGAAGTACTTTCTTGTTATCCCACTGATCGCCTGTAACTAAAACACTATGTACCAATGTGTCATTACTTAAGTTTTGATCGCTACTTCCGTCAACTGAATTAATCCAAACTTTTATAGTATAATTACCAGGTTCTGGTGTCCATGTTACATTAAAAGAGTCAGTTACTATTACATTGTTAGGTGTTGGGTAATTGGGATCGAATTGCTCAGTTACTATTTCATTATCATCAACTTGATAGGATAAGGTAAATGTGTTTATCATTTCTTTACCAACATTTTTAACAGCAATATTTATATCAAAAGGAGCATTATCAACTAATATTGAGTTTGGCATATTTATCTCACTCAACATTAAATCTTTGTTGATAGGCTGTTGAAAGAACCCATTTTTTGAACGATAGCACTTCCCTTGAACACAAACAAACATTAGATTTTCATTCACAACAAATGGTTCATGCATATTAGGTTCGTTTAAGTTTGTTCCATACCAAGTTTCACCTCCATCAGTAGTTTTATAAACAAAACCATTATAACCAGTAACTAAACCAATATTTTTATCATAAAAATGGATGTTTCGTCCTTCGTCAAATCCACGAGCACATTCATCCCAACTTTGGCCATTATCATTGCTCTTAACAATAATTCCAACGTCTTGATTATAATGTGTACCACAAGCAAACCCATAGTTTTCATCGTTAGGAAACTTAACAGCATTCAAACCAAAGTTTTCCCATCCTCCATTAAAGATAGATCCAAAAGATTTGTTTTCCCATGTTGCTCCTCCATCATAACTAAAGTTAACATTCATAAAACGCATGGCAAAAATAGAATCTGGTGATAACCATTGAACACCTTGATATTGAGACCAAGGATCAGCTTCAGGAGTAAGTTGATGATTCCAGCCACTAGGGCCTGAGGAGGTTACAGACATATCGGTTTCATAGATTGATTGTTGTCCACATATTATTACATGAGCATTATCAAAAACATCTAAACGAAACTCTTGACTATGTAATCCTTCAGCATAATATTCCCATGTCTCTCCTCCATTATTGGTGCTGTAAACTTGAGTTGGGCTTCCATATTGTGAGGTTCTAAAAAAACCATTTTGCTCATCAATAAAATGAATGCTGGATATATTTTTATTTACTCCTGCCACGGTAACTAACTCCCAGCTATCTCCCGCATCTGTTGTTTTACAGTATTTTCCAGCAAAATCGCTTCCCATGCGACCAAAACCTAAATTTTCATCTACGAAAAACACTTGGTATATTGGGAACTCATCCACATTATTAATAATTTCGTAGGAGGCTAAAATCTCATTTGATACTTCAATATAATCTTCTTTAGTAATGGTTTCAGTTCCTCCACTATGAGTAATAATTAGTTCAGCATCGTAAACACCAGGAGTATTATAAGTTATCGAAGGATTACTTTCAGTAGAAGTTGATGGAGTTCCACCTTCGAAGGTCCATTGGTAGGCACTTACCTCATAATCTGATTTATTATAGAAGGTGAGATCCAAACCAGTTAAAACCACCGTTTCATTTGCAATAAAATTTTGTTCAGGTGGTATTACACTCACACTTTGTTGAATACAATTATTTGATGGATCAGAATCGGAGGATACTAAACAGCCTTCCAAATCATATTCTCCAATAGTTGCATCCCAAGCATCCATGTTTATCCATAATGCTCCCATTGGAGGGAGATCTGTGAAGCTTTTTGTAGAAGTATATCCATCTAGGGTTAATTCAACTTCTCCGGAACCCACAACATTTGTAAAGTTTGTAACTCTCACACCAGGAATTACCTCCCCAGAAGGTATAGTTAATCCTACACTAATATTGGTTACACCTGCGTCAAAGCTTTCAACCACAACCTCTTTATTGCTGCAATTATTTTCTGGATTAATATCTCCAGTTAAATCCGTACATGCTTCAAAAGTATAGATTCCAGCTGTAGCAGTATAGGTTTCAAATTCTATATCTGCAATTCCTCCAAAAGCCATATCTGTAACGGTAACTGTAGAACTATAGCTTTCGCCATCTGTCATGGTCACTGTGAAGTCCTCTACTTGATTTCCAAGTATAGCCACTTGAGCTTTTGGTATAACATCACCTACAGAGACAGCATCATCCATTTCGATAGAAAGGACGGCTACATCTTTATAATTAGGTTCCATAATTGTTACTGTATAATCCTCACATTCTCCATAATTATACACTTCGCATGGGTCGGGTGTAGGGTTTTGATACACTGCAGTAGCTCTTAATCTATACTCACCTATTGTTGCATTCGAGGCGATACTAATTTGAGTTTCTGTTATTTCATTTTGGTTTAATGAAAATCCTTGAATCAGCAATTCGTCTTCTGTAAATATTTGGTCGTTGTTATAATCAATCCATATGGATAATGAATTTCCTGTATAGGCTGAAAAGGCTTGGAGGGTATAAACATTACCTTGGGCTAGTTCTATATTCATGCTCGTGAAATCACCATAACCATTCTCAGAACAGCCAGAGCTGAGGTTGTCAATATTTGCCAAAGCAAAACCATGAATTCCATCTCCTTCAGCACAATTCATACCTTCAGGAATACAGTAATCGTCGGTAGATTTCTCAGCTAAGCCAATCACCTGCATTACTTTTTTCTGATTATTTGTTTCTTTTTTATTGGATAATTCCCCAAATGCCAAATTTGTTTGACTATTTACTGAGAGTCCTAGAACAAACAGCAATGTCATAAAAAATAAATGTTTCATCATAAGTTTTGTTTATTACTATTATTAACTCACCAATCAATTGATTGATATTCAACAACAAAACTTCAAATTCATTTCTACAACAGCAAGTGATAATCATATCATATATATAAACATGTCTATATACATGTAATAGTCATTAAATATTAAAAAATCTGAAAATCAAATACATAAGCATTGAGGGCTGTATAGCTACCTTAATGGAATTATTATATTTGTAAGGCTATTTATCATAAAATAATGAGAAATGAGTATATCAAGAACTAGTAAAGCTAATTTCGATAAGAAATATAAGACACAATTTATAAAATCATTATTGCTCATTTTTATTCTTTTATATTCTATAAGTATATTAAAAGCTAAAGAGGAGGAACTATATTTTTCAGACAGCACTTCATATACATATTTTACCAATAAACTAATGGAAGGCAAAGAATATGATCTGTTATACTCAGTAATAAATGAAAATTACACAAAGCATTGGTCTACAAATCTGCTCTTAATAAAAGAATTATCAAAAACAGAACTTCCCAAAACCAATCCCAAATCATGGGCTAATTTAAAAATTGTTGAAGGAAACATTTGGAATACGATCGATGATAGAAACAGTGCTTATCAATGCTATAAAGAAGCAGGTCGTGTTTTTGAAGAAATAGAAGATAAAGGAGGAAAAGCACTTGTTTTACTTAATTTATCTCATATCCCTGAAGCTATGGAATCTGATATTGATTATTCGAAAAATATGCTTCGACAAGCTGCAGAGATTTTCATCAACAAACATGATAGCATCAATACCTTCAAATGTTATAATAATGTTGCAGTACAGTTTTTGAATAGAAAACAAACAGATTCTGTGATGTTCTATCTCGATTTAGCCACTCAATTCTTGCAAAAAAAAGAATTTGACTTTTTTAAAGCTACATTACTACTCAATGAAGGTGAATATTATATGCTAATAGATAGTATAGAAGCTTCAAACGATTGCTATTTCAAAGCGAATGATCTTCTCCACAAATCGAACCGTCATGATGCTCTTGCTTACTCTTATTCCCAATTAGGAATTAATGCAAGTAAACTGAATCCTAGCATTGCCATTGAATACTTTATCAAATCATTATATTATTCAGATCAGGCCAATGAAAAATATATTAAATTGTCTGTATATGAGAACTTAGCAAATGTTTATAAACAAGAAAACGATTTTAAGAATGCAGCAGAAAACTATTTAAAATCAATTGAGCTAAGTCGGTACTTAAAAACCACTGAGCTAAAAGAGAAAGAAGAACTTCTAAAACTACATCTTGATATCAATGAGCAGTCTCGACATATTTCATCATTGAGTTTTGAAAAGGAGATGCTGCAAAGAAATTCTAGAGTAATACTTATTGTCTCTTTAGTTTTATTGGTGATGGGAGTCCTTATTATCCTTTTACTGAGAGGGCAGGTAAAAAAGAAAAAGATATTGATACAGCAAACAAAAGATTTAAGTGAGTCGAATCACAAGCTCATGAAAAGCCAACTGAAGAATGAGCAACTTCAAAAAGAACTTATAGAAGAGGAGTTGAAAAACAAATCAAATCAAGTAAGTTCATTTGCTATGCAATTGGTTAAAAAGAACGAATTCATGCAACGTCTTCAAAAAGAAATTGTGAAATTGCGTAAGAAGGTTAAAAATGATACTGTTATCAATGAAATTCAAAGAATTATCCTTGAAATAAGCCAGAATATAGATACAGAAAACAACCTTTTGGAGTTTAATATGCAGGTGAATAAAGCCAATCAAGAGTTTTATACAACCTTAGAGCAAAATTTCCCCAACCTAACGAAAACTGAAAAGCAAATTCTAGGTTTCTTGAAAATCAATATGTCATCTAAAGAAATTGCCTCCATCTTGAATATTACATTACAAGGGGTGAATACTAAGCGTTATAGGTTAAGGAAAAAGCTAGAATTAGATAATTCTAAATCGTTTGAGGATTTTTTCGCTGAATTATTGATGAATTAAAAAAATCAGGACAAGAAATGAACTCAAGCCCTGATTTATACTCAATGGGAAACAACATTATTCAATCACAAACTCAAATTGTTTAAATTCTCCATTGATTTCGATGCTCAGAATATAGAGTCCCCCACTTAAATCTGAAACATCTAACACACTTACAATGTGATTCTTCTATAGCATCAATTAGTTAAGGACAATCTTTTTTACTTGCACTTCGCCATTTTTATATTTCACTTTTGCAATATACAAGCCCTTCTCTAAATTGTATAAATTCACTGTGCTTACATTCGATTGTACAGCTTGGTTAATAACAACTTGACCTGCCATATTATGCATTTCCAATTCAGCAGAACCAGCATTATCATCTAATGTTATTTGAAGATTTCCATTAGTTGTTGGGTTTGGATACACTGTGAATTCTGAAGGCTCAACTATTTCCGTACCAGTTAAAAGATTCAACTCCATATTATAGCTTACCAATTCAAGATCGGTAACCAAAGTATTATTGATTTTTAATACATAGGTAGCCAAATCATCAGCATTTACTTCTGTTAGCATCAAGGTATTTGTAGTTTGACCTTCTAAAGAAGAACCATCTTTATACCATTGGTAGGTATTATTTTCTCCACTTACTTCTATGGTGTAATTTAAGTCACCATTGGTTTGAACGTCCACAATAGTATCAACTCCTACCATTCCCTGATCATTATATAAAAAATCATAATTAATCTGACCAATAAATGGTTCAATACTACCAAACTGAAGGTTGTTATCATCAACCCATAAGTAATCTAAAGTTTGATTTGCAAGGTTAGCTGGTAACTCTTTAATCATATTTCCAGTCATAAGGAGGGTATCACACTGAAGATTTCCGAAAGATTCAGGAAGCTCTTCAATTTGATTGTTCATTACACCAAGATAACCCAAGGCAGTAATATCTGCCAAACTTGAAGGTACAGTAGAAAGAAGATTATTATCTAAGGCTAAAACTTCCAATACATCCATATCGCCGATTGATTCTGGGAGTTCTAATATTTTGTTATTTGTGGCATATAATTCATATAAAACATCCATTTCACCAATTGAGCTTGGGAGTTTGGAGATATTATTATTACTTAAACCCAATAGGTGTAGTGTATTTCCAAGGTCTCCAATATTCTCAGGGAGTGATTCAATTTGATTTTGGTCAGCTAAAATCACTTGTATAGTTGCTAAATCTACCATACTTTCAGGGAAAGATGTTAATTTATTTAAGGATAATCTTAAATAAATTAAATCGGCAAGATTACCAAAGTTCTCAGGCAAACTAATAAGTTGGTTTTGTGCCAAAAGTAAACTGTCTAGCGAAGCTAAATCACCAAATGAAGCTGGAAGCTCTTGAAGTAGATTATCTTCAATGTTTAAATGTGAAAGGTTATCTAAATCCCCAAAGTTTTCTGAAAGACTTGTCAATTGGTTTTGATCAAGAGTTAAATAAAATAGACTTTCAAGCTCTCCAAAACTCGCTGGTAATTCTGTAAGGCTATTACCCCAAATAAAACAATGCTGTAAAGAAGAAAGGTTTCCAAAAGTACTAGGAAGGCTATTTAACCCTGCATCCCCAAGGCCTAACCAGTTCAAGTTATCTAAGTTACCGAAACTTTCAGGAAGTTCGCCCAATTCAGTGTATCCTATATGTAACTCTTCTAAACTATCTAGGTTTCCAAAGCTCACTGGAAGACTTGAAAGTGGGTTCCATCCTATCCAACACCTGGTCATATTTATAAGGTTTCCAAAACTTTCTGGTAGTCCAGTTATTTCATTTTGACTCATACTTATATCTAACATTCCATCTAAGTTTCCAAAGCTTTCTGGAAATACTCCAGTTACATTATTTCCAGATAGAGATAAGCCAACAACTCTATTATCTGCTATTTGAACTCCAGCCCATTCCCCAATTGGTCCAGTAAGCCAGTAATCTTGGGAGTTCCAATTGGTACCATTACAAGCATTATATAAATCAACTAATGCTAAAGAGTCGGCCTCAATTACCCCTTCTTGAGAAATAGTAACTGCTACTGTATTACTTGCTGTGGATTCACCTTCGTTATAAATTGCGGTCACAAAGTATTCATATACCCCATTGCTTAGGTTCTCATCTACATAAGATGTGGTAGAGATAGGGTTTTCATTTAAAACAGCATCGTCTCTATATACATTATAACCTAGTAATTCTTCTGATGATTTCTTTGATTCTTGAACTACTAATCTAATATTCCAATTGAAATCAAAACCAACTTCTGCGCCGGTATACCACGTTCCTTGATATTCAATCAAATCTCCATTCCCATTGATTGCAGGTCCAGCATCACCTCCCATTACCATACCACCAGAAGGCATGTCAATATCTAATACGGCCCATAAATCACTACCCGAATCAATAGAAACAGGAGTATCTAGAACAACTTCTGTCCATTCATTTATATTAAATGAGGTTATGTTCTGAGTATATACTTCTGTTCCATCTTCTCCAGTATAAATCTTTAGAACCAAAGTTGGAGAATCATTGACTACAAAAAAGCGCATTTTGTTAATGGTATAACCATCATAAGAAGTCAAATGCTCAGGATTCCATTTTGCAGCTACTTTAAAATGTTCAGCTCCCATAAAAAAGCCAAAAGCATCAGCATTATCGCCATCCCAATGTAAATTGGTTTCACCACCACCACTTGATGGTGCTTCCCAGATTAACTGAACATCATTCTGATCTAATACAGAGTATGTCAAATTAGATGGTGGGTCAGTTGATTTGTTTGTGTTTTGAGGAAACAATGGATTTGAGAGTATCGAAATCCAAAGTACCATTACAGTAATAAACTTTGTCATGTGCATGTTGTTTTATTTTGTGATTATGTATTTTTCTACTGCAAATAACGCTAAGATGAATCCATAATAAGTCTTAGCAGTCCACATGGTACTCATAACACAAAATCGTATCTCGCTGTATTTCTGTTATATAAAGGTACCAATAAAATTTAACACTTTAAAACCACAGCAATATTCATCAAACAACCATTTTTATTTTCTTAAAAACCATTATCCTATTCTTGGAACTTCAATTTGTTAAAAGCATTATTTTATATCTTTGACCATATATAATAAATCAATGGAATTATAGATGAGTCAATTCTTTCAGGTTCTTTTTTATTTAGGTGCTTTACAAGGTTTACTGCTTTCGGGCTTTCTTTTTACGGTAAAAACAAATACCATATCGAATAGACTTTTGGGCACTTTAACCTTTTTTTGGGCCATTGTTTTATTACAATTTCCTCTACAAGGCGAAGGATTGTATACTCGTTTTCCTCATTTACTAAAAACCATTTCGAACCTATTATTTGCTTTTTTTCCGCTCTTGTTTTTACATGTAAAATACCTGCTTTCTGATTACAAGAAGTTCGACTATAGAGACCTCCTCCATTTTACTCCTATCCTGATTAATATTATCCTACATGCCGATTTTTTATTGATGTCTGGAGCTGAGAAAATAGAAATCATCAGAAACAAAAACCTTTATTATCAAACCATAGGTATTATTGGAGATGAAATAATAGCAGTTCAAGGAATTGTATATTCCACTTTAGTTTTGAAACGATTGGACCGTTATTCAAGAGAAATACAAAACTATCAATCCACTGTAAACAAGACTATTTTAAAGGTTCTACTCATCGGAACATCCTTAACACTATTTGCTTGGCTGATTGGAACAGTTGGGGTGAATCTTGATTACTTCAATATCAAGATACAAGTTGACTTGTTTATGTACGTTTACCTAATCTTGGTTATAGTTATATATTTCATTAGCTATATGTCGCTCAAAACACCCGAGATGTTTAAATTAGAGGAGGAAAATGAGAAATCTGTTGACATAGAAGTGGAAGCTCCAGTTATTGATGAATATGCCAAGAAGTCATTGGAGGAATTTGAGCAAATGCAAGCCGAAACCCAAGCCCAGCTGCAAGCATTACAAAGTTTTATGGAAACCGAGAAACCCTATATCAACTCCGATTTAAGCTTGCAAGGTTTGGCCGACGAGTTAAAGTTGAGCAGACATCAGCTATCGAGCTTAATCAATCAGCAGCATCACAAAAACTTTTATGAGTTTGTGAATTCCTACAGAGTTGAAGAAGTGAAAATACTAATGCAAAAACCAGAAAATCAACATATAAAACTCATAAGCTTAGCCTATGATGCCGGTTTTAATTCCAAATCGAGTTTTAATCGTATATTTAAGCAAATGACAGAAATGACTCCATCGCAGTATTTTGCATCATTGAAAGACAAGTAATATGCTTTTTGAATAAGCACAAAAAAACAGGTCTTGAAAAATCAAAACCTGCTTTTGTATATCTGAAACTAGGATTATTTAAGTCCAAGTTTTGCTCTAACTCTTTTCATTACTGCCGAACTTACCACTCTTGCTTTAGCTGCTCCTTCTAATAGAATAGCATCTAATTCTTCTAGATTATTCATATAATACTCAAACTTCTCACGTGGCTCAGCATACTTTTCTAAAACTAAATTTAGAAGCTCGGTTTTTGCATGACCATAACCAAAGTTCCCAGCCAAATACTTCTCTCTCAAAGCTGCAGTTTGCTCTTCGGTTCCAATTATAGTATATAATGCAAATACATTACAAGTTTCTGGATCTTTAGGCTCCTCTAATGGTGTACTATCGGTTTTAATACCCATTATCTGTTTCTTGAGCTGCTTTTTAGGTAAGAAGATATTTACCAAATTATCTCTAGACTTACTCATCTTATTCCCATCAACACCAGGCACATATTTGGTTTCCTCATTGGTTTTGGAATCAGGAATGATAAAAGTTTCACCCATCTGATTGTTAAAACGAGAAGCCACATCGCGAGTCATTTCTAAATGCTGCAATTGATCTTTTCCCACTGGAACATAATTGGCATCATAAAGTAAAATATCAGCGGCCATTAGCATTGGATATGAAAACAATCCAGCATTTACATCTGATAATCTATCAGCTTTATCTTTAAAAGAATGGGCTAATGTAAGTCTTTGATAAGGAAAATAACAGCTTAAATACCAGGATAATTCAGTAGTTTCTGGAACATCACTCTGACGATAAAAAACAGTTTTTTTAGTATCTAATCCCATGGCCAGCCATGCAGCTGCAACACCATTGGTGTTTTGTTTTAATACTTCGCTATCTTTTATCTGAGTCAGGGAGTGTAAATCAGCAATAAAGAGAAACGATTCATTATCTCCATCATTGGCCATAGCAATTGCAGGCTCAATGGCTCCTAGTAAATTTCCAAGGTGAGGGACTCCAGTACTCTGAACTCCTGTTAGTATTCTTGCCATATTGAATTATCTATAATTTCTCGCAAAAGTAAACATATTTGAGAAAAAACCTCTCTTAGCAATACATATACAGCTTAAAATATTCACTGAATGTAATCAGGAACCAGAATACCTAAATATAGGTATTGCCAATCTGATGCTTCTATATGCATATTTGCAGCACTAAATATTACAAATCAAAAATTATTGAAATGAGGAGAGTTTTAACTGTTTTATTTTTATTAGCAACTGTGGGATTATGGGCACAAGAGGATGTTTCGGAGATGAATTCTGCAGACAGATTAATGAATACTAGAGACCAAAAGCTTATTATTGGAGGATATGGACAAATAGATTATAATCAACCCATCATAAAAGGTCAAAGCAGCAATGGGAATTTAGATGTGCATCGATTGGTGTTATTATTTGGATATAATTTTACTGATAAATTACAGCTTTTTACTGAAATTGAATTAGAACATGTAAAAGAGGTTTATGTGGAACAGGCTTTTATGAATTATAAATTCAACAAATACATTCAAGTTAAAGGTGGTTTGATGCTTATTCCTATGGGAATTGTAAATGAGCTTCATGAACCAACGGTTTATTTTGGAGTGGAACGTCCTTTATTAGATAAAAAAATAGTTCCTACAACTTGGAGAGAAATTGGATTAGGTATTCATGGTAATATCCAAGAAATTTCTTTGAAGTATCAATTATATATGGTGAATGGATTTCTAGGATATAATGACCAAGCCAAATTTAGAGGCTCAGATGGTTTTAGAAAAGGACGCCAAAAGGGAGCTGAATCTATTAGTAGTAGTCCTAATTTATCAGCAAAAATCGACTACTATGGAATCCCACGTTTAAAAGTTGGATTAGCTACATATATTGGGAAATCACAATCAAATTTATTCGATGGATTACCTGATAACGACCCTCAATTGCTACAACAAGCAGATAGCTCAATCCTTGATATTGCAATGTTTGGAGTAGATGCTACTTATAGAATTGAAGGAATACAAGTTAGAGGTCAATTGATTTTTGTTAACAATGGCAATGTAGCTCAATACAATGATTTTGGAGGTGCTGATTTAGGTAAGCAAATGTTTGGATACTATGCAGAAGCAGGGTATAATGTTTTCAAAACTACAAAGTTTAAATCTGAATTAATTCCTTTCGTCAGATATGAATTTATTAATACTCACCATGAAACAGTTGGTTTTGAGCCAAATAAAAAGTTCGAAACCCAATTAATCACTAGTGGTTTAAACTGGAAAATTAATTCAGGAGTAGTATTAAAGGTAGACTATCAATGGATTAAAACCGCAGCACAGTCAGAGTATGACCATGCTTTCAACGCAGGTATTGGATTTGTATTTTAAATAAAACATATGATTTATAAGGTTTTCATATTTATTCTTTTGCTCACTCCAATGTCGGAATTGTTTCGATCGGGAGTGGGCTTTAGACATGGGATAGAAAAACGCATCAATAAAAATTTGAGTAAACACTTCAATAAGGAAGAATTTCATAAAATCTCAATTCAGGTTCATGATAGTATTTTAAATCATACGAATAGTTACTTTTACTTTGTAGAAAATAATGAAAAAACCAGCGGAATATATATGGTTATTACTATTGCTAATGGCTGTAAAGTTGGTGGATGTGATGTAGATCACAAAGTAGACGAGGAATTTGAACAATTTTGGGTGTATAGTTTGTATAATGCTAAAGCAGAATTATTAGAGCTGAAAATATTGGATTATCAATCAGAACATGGTTATGAGATTACAAGCAAATGGTGGCTTAAACAGTTTGTAAAACATCAGAATGAAACTTATGTTTATTCCAAAAATATAGATGGAATATCGGGAGCTACTATTTCAATAAAATCTATGGTGAGGGAAATGAATTATTTGGAAAAGATTATGCCAGTAGTTATTAATTCTAATAGCCATTAAATTTATTTCTCATTCATTATTTTTGCAAAATAAGCAACTTTTTCCAAAGATGTAATCATATCATATTCCTCTAAATATACATTGTCAGGAACATTCATAGGGCGAGGAGTGTAGTTCAGTATTCCTAGAACACCAGCTTCAACCAACGCTTTTGATGTTTCTTCTGCTACTTCAACTGGAACGGAAACAATACCTATGGAAATATTTTTTTCTTTAATAACAGTTTGTAAATCATCAATATGATAAATAGGAATACCATCAAACTCACTACCAACTTTTTCTTCACTAGTATCAAAGGCAGCTGCTATACTCAACTTGTCTCTTCTATCATGAAAATATTTCATAATTGCATGGCCTAAGTTACCTGCTCCAACAATTGCTACATTCTGACCTTCTTGTTTATCTAGAATTTCGCCGATTAATGTGACCAATTCCTCAACATTATATCCTTTTCTAAGTGTACCAGTATATCCAATCAACATAATATCACGACGAACTTGTACTGGTGTGATATGGTGTATATTAGCAATTTCGTGTGAAAAAATATGAGTTTTTCCTTTTCCTTTACAAATTAATAGGTTTCTTCGGTATTGACTTAATCTCTCTACGGTCTTATCTGGTAATGTATTCATATTCATTGGGTTTCAAGGTGGCTATTGAGATGATGCCCTTTCGCTAAGCCTGTTATTTCGCAAACAAAGTTAATCAATTTTGTTATTTATTGAACACTATTCACAATTTTTCATTCTTGGCACTTTATCAAGAACATTTCTAATTTATAGATATATAAGCCAAGTAGCGATGTGGCTTGGTCAAGTTGATTAAAAATAGTTTATTTTTGTTACAGTGTGTAATAGCTATTCGGTACCCATATAATTAAATGGAAAAACAAGAAAAGAAGCTATTTTTATAAAAATCTAAATCGAAACAATGAAAAAACATGAGATTAGTATTTGCATGGGAAGTTCGTGTTTTGCAAGAGGTAATAAAGCCACTTTGCAAAAGATTAAAGAGTATTTGGTGAAGAATGATATCGAAGACAAGGTATTGTTTCGAGGCAATAGATGTTTCGACAAATGCGGCAAAGGCCCTAATCTTATGATCGATGACAAGATGTTTCATCAGGTAACTGCTGATAATGTTGAAACATATTTGGATCAGTTTTTCAGCATATTTCGAATCTATTAAAACCATAAACTATGGATGACTATTTGATGAAAATCAACATTGAAAAATGTGTTCTATGCTATGCATGCGTAAGAAATTGTCCAGTAAAAGCTATTGCAGTATCCTCTCATGAAGAGCCTCCTATTCAAATTTTAAACGATAGATGCGTTGGTTGTGGAGCCTGTTACGAGGTATGTCCTTACGATGCTGTTGATTTTAAAAGCAGTGCAAAGGAAACCAGAGAGACTTTAAAAAGCCAAGAAGTTGTAATCGCATTATTAGCACCTAGTGTTGCAGCGGAATTTCTTGATATAACAGATTATAGGAAATTTGCTCAAATGCTTCATCAGCTTGGTTTCAATAAAGTATATGAGGTTGCACTTGGTGCCGATTTAATTGCTAAGGAATATAAAGACTTATTTAAAAAATCAAGAGGAAAGTACTATCTCACCAGTAACTGCCCTGTGGTGGTTTCCAATGTGGAGAAATTCCAACCCGAATTAATAAACAATTTAGCACCAATAGTGTCACCATGGGTAGCTATGGCAAAAGTTCTTAAAAAAGAATATGGTGATGCCTGTAGAATTGTATATGTGGGACCATGTATAGCAGCCAAAGAGGAGGCTAAAAGATATGCAGATCAAGTTAAAATTGAAGCAGTTCTTACTTTTGAGGAGCTTAGAAAAATGTTGGACGAGTCAGGTTTAGTTGAAAAAAACTTGAGTTATGCTGAGTTTGACGGGCCAATTGCCAATAAAGGTTTTCTTTATCCTATTAGTAATGGCCTATTACAAATTATGGAGGAATCAGAAGACCTAATGGATTCTAAAGTGATTACCTGTGAAGGTCATGTTGATTTTGTAAACTCCCTATCGAATTTCAATAAAGATGTAACTGAAATAAAAAAACACCTTAATATTTTCTATTGTAATGGTTGTATTTCTGGACCTGGAACAAAAAAGAGTACCAGTAAGTTTGTGAAGCAAAATCAGGTGGTTGAGTTTGCGAAAAAGCGAAGAAAAGATTATGATCAAAAGAGCTGGGAAAAAGCCATGAAATCCTATGGGAAATTGGACTTTAAAGCCAGCTTTGAACTCAACGATCAACGACTACCTACTCCAGCTCCTGAGGAGGTAGATAAGGTATTAGGTACGATTGGTAAAAATAACGATCATAGCGAAAATGGCTGTGGTGCTTGTGGTTATAAAAACTGTACAGAATTCTCTGTAGCTATTAGTAAAGGATTAGCTGAACCAGACATGTGTTTTACTTATACTTTCCGTAAGAATAAGCAAACCATTATGGAGCTAAACAAGGCCAACCAAAAGATGGAGGAGACTAAAGCTCTATTAGAAACCAGTAAAAAAGAAGCACATGCCGATAAGATAGCCATGCAAGAGGCACATCAAATCACACATTCTATGCTTCAGGAATTACCATCTGCTATTGTTATTGTCGATAAGAACTTGAAAATTATTCAGGCAAATAAGGGGTTGATCAAACTCTTAGGAACCGATGCTCAAGATATTGCTCAAATTATCCCTGGTTTAGTAGGAGCCGATTTGAAAAGCTTTATTCCATTCAATGTGCAGAAACTCTTCAATTTTGTGTTGAAATCAAGTGATAATATTTTCAATAGAGATATTCATTTAAACGATGAGATATATACCGCATCATTTTTCTCTATAAAGGAAAACGAAATTGTTGGTGCTGTGCTTAGGAATCTTCAACAACCCGAAATTCAAAAAGAGCAAGTAATAGAAAGGGTGACTGAAGTCATTGATAAGAACCTAGAAATGGTTCAGAAAATTGGGTTCTTGCTTGGTGAAGGCGCAGCAGAAACAGAACAAATGCTGAATTCAATCCTTCAATCCTATAAACAAGGGCCTAGTCACGAAACACAATTTAACATCAATAAACTGAATGAATAGTCTAGATAACAATATTCACATTGATGTCAATTGCCAGCAAATCAATCACGAAGGTGAGCGCATTTGTGGAGATGTTTTTGTGAGCAAGAAAATAGAGCAGGAGAATAGAATCATCTGTGTTTTGTCTGATGGAATGGGACATGGTGTAAAAGCAAATATGTTGGCAACTCTTACAGCAACTATGGCAGTGAACTTTGCCAAGGAGCATAAGGAACCAACAAAAATTGCTGAGATCATCATGAAGACACTACCCGTTTGTAGTGTCCGACAAATTAGCTATTCCACCTTTACTATTATTGATATTGAAATAGGAGGGAGGGTTTCAATTTTGGAATATGATAATCCGCAATGTACCATCTTCCGGGGTAGTGAGATATTCGATCCAGGATGGCAGTGCCTACTTTTAGAGGAGGGTAAAAATAAAAAAGAACTACTCTATACTTCATTTATACCTCAAAAAGAAGATAGAATACTGTTTTGGTCGGACGGAATAGCCCAGTCAGGTTTAGGTTCTGAGAAATATCCTTTTGGATGGGGCGTAAACGATGCCGTTAAATTTATTCAAGAAAAGATCATTAAGGACCCTATTATTTCTGCGCGTAAACTCTCTGTTTTATCGGTAAATAAAGCTTTCCAGAATGATATTTATCATGCTAAAGATGATACCAGTACCGCTTGTGTCTATTTTAGAGAACCCAGGAAACTACTACTCAGTACCGGACCTCCAATTAGAAAATCATCCGATAAGGAATTGGCAGAAATAGTGAGGAGTTTTCCAGGAAGAAAAGTACTGGCAGGTGGAACTACTGCTGATATTATCGCTAGGGAATTTGATGTGAAGATAGTGGATAGCTTAGATTTTGATGATCCAGATTTACCACCAGAATCACATATGGATGGAATTGATTTGGTGACTGAAGGGATTCTTACGCTCAGTAAAGTGGCTAATATCCTAAAGAACTATACTAGTGATCAAGACTTGGGCGATGGTCCTGCCGATAAGATGGTGAAAATGTTTATCCGTTCCGATGAAATTCATATTCTTGTAGGAACCAAGATTAATATTGCCCACCAAGATCCAACTTTACCAGTGGAGTTGGAGATTAGAAGGACGGTTGCAAAAAGAATTGCTCGATTGTTAGATCAGAAGTTTTTAAAAGGTGGGAGTGTGAAGTTTATTTAGCCCTGCTCATAAGGTGCTGATTTTTTCATTATGCTTGTCTAATAACAAGTTAGATTGTTGTGAAAACAGAATTTTCCAATGGTTTTTGAAGACTTGTAGTGTAGTTTTAATTGGGTAGTTTTGAGAATAAGATAAGTGGCTGAATACTAGGTTTTGTTCTGTATTTTACAAAGAAATGTCTTCTCCTGTGATCATTATTAAGAGCACAATGTGGCTTTGGATTTATACGCTATGGGCAAAAGACGAAGAATAACTAGTTTGCAATGCCATTAGTAATTCTTCAGACGATTTAAAATAGCAATTAAAATTTCAATCCGTGTAATCATGGACATTACAAAATACTTCCTAAATTTGCCAAATGCAAAAGATTTTGATCATCAGGTTTAGTTCTATTGGCGATATTGTACTTACAAGTCCACTACTTCGTGCTATAAAAGCAGAACAACCCGATACTGAAATCCACTATATCACTAAAAAGGCTTATGCCGCTACTCTTGAGAATAATCCTTATATTGATAAGCTATTTCTTCTGGAGGATAAACTTTCTGATATTCTTCCTCAGTTAAAACGAGAACAATATGATTTTATAGTTGATTTACATAAAAATTTGAGGAGCTTAAGAATTAAATCTTTTTTAAAGAAACCGGCTGCTAGCTTCAATAAGCTTAACAGACAAAAATGGCTCTTGGTAAGGTTCAAGAAAAACCGAATGCCTGATGTTCATATTGTTCAAAGATATTTCGATACTGTAAAAGCTATTGGAATTTCAAATGACCATAAAGGATTAGAATATTACAGTGGATACGAGCAGGAAGAAAATGTTAGAGGTTTAGAGGAGTCTATTAAAGGAAACTTTGCAGCTATAGTTATTGGAGGAACTTATTTCACTAAGCAAATTCCAATAGAAAAGCTCAACGAGTTAATTAGTAAAATTAGCATTCCAATAGTTCTATTGGGTGGAAAAGATGATTTAGAAATTGCAGAAAATGTTGCTAAAAGCCATCCTCAAAAAGTATTTGTGGCAGCAGGAAAAAGCAATCTCAATGAAAGTGCAGAGATTATTCGAAGAAGCAAATTTGTAGTAACTAGTGACACCGGTTTAATGCATATAGCAGCAGCCTATCAAAAGAAAATATATTCTGTTTGGGGGAATACTGTTCCTGAATTGGGTATGTATCCTTATATGCCCCAAAACCCAGAACAATCAGTGATTCTAGAAGTAAAAAGCTTGAAATGTCGTCCTTGCAGTAAATTAGGATATAACAATTGCCCTAAAAAGCATTTCGACTGTATGATGAAGCAGGATTTTTCTGTGATTGGATAAATTCTGAAAAGTGTCTATTCTTAACTAAACCGATAGTTTCTTATATAGCTTATGTAAGCTATCCATGGTCTCGTCTCTACCTAAAATAATAAACAATCCAAGACCAATAATTAAAAGCATAGAAATAGTTGCAGAACGTTCGAATAATTGAGAAAGGTGTTGAGAAAGGAAGCTGTTGGCATTTTCTAACATAAAGGCTAGAATACTGTTTTCAGGAAGCCAAACACTGAGGTATGGCCAAACGAAATACAAAATCACCAAGTTGATAATTCCTACCAAGAAAAAGATAAACATGGTGAGGTTCTTACCTACAAAGCGTGAAGATTCTTCCACCACCACTTTTCCTGAAGGTATTTTATCCATAATGTTTTTGGTAAAATCTATTGAAGGTGTTTTTAAACCATCATTTTTAATGAGTGCTTTTAAAAATAAATCTTCTATATGTTCATCTTGATTCATAACTACAAATTTACAATGTTTTCAACTACTTTCGCCATGGAATCTTTCATGTTGCAGTATAATTTTTTTCTAATCCTATGTAGCTTCACCTTTACATTCGCCTGACTTAAGCCAGTTACTGTACTGATGTCTTTTACAGAGGATTCTTCTAGATAAAAAAGTTTCACTATTAAGTAATCATCGTCAGAAAGGTTTTCCATGGCTTCCTTTAACAATACTTGTTGCTCTTCTGCATCTATCGATTCCAACTCTTCCTTCACTTCGTCCACTGAATAGTTGCTGATAGTGAAATCATCTAAAGCTTCAACCTCGAGTCTGCGTTTTCTGGTTTTCGAAATAGCTGCATTATATGCTATCCTATACAACCAAGTAGAAAAACGAGCATCTCCTCTGAAGCTTTCTAATTTCTCAAATACCTTTAAGAACACATCTTGAGCAATCTCTTCAGCATCCTCAGATTTTTTCACAATCTTTACAATGATAGTAAATACCATATCCTTATGCTTTTCAACCAAGCTGGCAAAAGCGGAGGTATCTCCTTTTTTAATTTTCTCTATGTAAATATTGTCTTCTTGAAAGGTCATGATTTCGTCTTCAATTATATGACGGACAAATTTAATTTCGGTTACAAATATCCGGTAAATTCATCACGATAATTGTTAAACCCTGTTAACTTTAGTTTGAAATAGGTTAAAACTGATGCTTATACTCCTTTGTTTATTAGTAATTTATATTCTCAGTTAAAATTGATGTGCACAAGATACGAAGACTGCGAAGGCAAAAGCAAATATTGGATGTTGTTATGGTAGTGAAAATTAATAAAGAGATTGTTTATCACAATGTACTATTGTCATTGCAGATACAGAATAATAAAGAAAGTGGAATAGGGATATATGTATGTTTCGCAAAATTTCCCAAAATCATGAAAATACTAATAATATCACTCAAGTTTCGTATCCTAATTCAGTGTTGTAGCTTATTTATTATCAGGTTGTAACAAAATAATGGATTTCTTGATGAGCCCTAGTGTCTTGGTCCCTTTATGGCAAAATATTGATTATTAGCCACTAAGGCTCAAAGTCACTAAGAATCACAAAGTTTAAATCTATCTCATTTGGATTTGTTATATTCTTGATATTCTTCATGTTATAATCATCCAATACTTGTTGAAACTCCTGATATCAACGATTTACAAACAAGTGCGAAACTTCAGTATTATTATAATTCCCATAATGAGTTCAAATAATACCGGCGGCTATCATAGAAATTCTTTTTTACTTCAAATCCAGCAGCAGAAGCCAATCCTTGAATCATCTGCTCATCATATTTTTGACTGATTTCCATAAAAATACCTTCTCCTTTTTCAAAAGAAATTTCCTCTTCAAATTTTGAAAAATAAACCTTTTGTTTCTGCTGACTAATTAAAAAACTTTTGGTAGCTCCATTATCTTCATCATAGGTTTCAAGATGTTTAAAATTTGATAAATTAAAATCAGCTTCTAATTCTCTATTCATTCTTTGAAGAAGGTTGAGATTAAAAGCAGCAGTATGGCCATGTGGGTCGCTATAGGCATTGAGAATGATTCGTGAATCTTTTTTCAAATCGAATCCGATGAAAAGCAGATCATTTTCTTTCATCTGCCTTCTCAATTCACTCAAAAAGCTCACTGCCTCATCCCAACTAAAATTACCAATATTACTCCCCAAAAACATGATAACTTTAGGAATATTTTGATGATTAAGCTCCTCCAGAAGATGGAAATAATCACCTATAAGAGCCCTAGTTTTAAGACTAGGAAATTCTTTTTCCAAATCATTGAGAAGTTGGTGAACAGCAGTTTCTGAAATGTCTATTGGGGCATATTCAAAATCATTGTTCTTAGCTAAAAAATAAGAGAGGAGGATTTTTGTTTTCAATCCGTCTCCGGCTCCTAGTTCAACAAGTTCAAAAGCCGACGAGTTCTGTGAGAAAGCTGCATATATTTCTTGTTTTTGCTTTTCAAATATTTCCAACTCACAATCGGTGAGGTAATATTCAGGCATGCGCATGATGACTTGAAATATTTCAGAGCCTCTCTTATCGTAAAAGTATTTAGAGGATAAATATTTCCTTTCGGCCATCAAGCCATCCATACAATCTTTTGCAAATGCACTAAGTATAAGTTGTTCCAAAATAATAGTTTTAATGAGAAAATGAGTTACAGAACTTAAGTTTGGATTTATTTAGGAATACCTGTTTCAAAAGGATTTTTAGGATCATTACTCCACTCAAACCATCCTCCATCAAATACTGAAGCTCGAGGAAATCCCATCAACCAAGCATTGTAAAAGGCTTCGCTCCCTCGCCATCCGGTACCGCAGTAAAAAGCCAAATGCTTATCAGCTGTCACTTCTATTTCGTCCCAGATAGCTTTGGTTTCATGAAATTCTCTAACTGTATGATCCAGGTTTCTGTAGTTCTCCATGTGGTAAGCATCGGTTCCACAATTGCCAAATATTGCTCCAGGAATTCTTCCTGTTTTCTCTATATAATTATAGCCACTCACCTCACCAATATACTCGGGCCAGCTTCTTGTACAAACAATATCGGCATCTTTTGCTGCAATCATTTTCTTGGCTTGAGGTACATCAACTACTAATTCTGGATGAGCAGGAATCTGAACTCCAAAATCATTCACTTTTGTTTTAACCACATCCTCTTTGCTGATCTCAAAACCAGCATCTCTCCACGATTGGAATCCACCATTCAATACTCGAACATCCTTCACTCCAGCATACATCATTATAAATGCATTTCTAATGGCACCAATATGACCAGCCGCACTACCTGGAAATGCATCAGCATTATCAGGATCCATAAATTTCCCATAAAGAATCACTGTGGTATCACTGGTAATTCCATGTGCTTCTAAAGCTTCTTTCAGTTCTTCAGGGCTTCTGCGATTCCAGGTTTCAGGAGCTTCTAAAGCCAATGTATCGATATCAATAGCACCAGGAATATGTCCGCTTAAATAGGCATCACGATTTCGATAGTGAGAGTGACAAATAATAAATTTATCATTGGTATAATGAGCTGGTTTTTCACCATTTATTAAAGTTTGAACCCATTCCGGATAAACTAAGTTCTGATAGCGAGCTAGTTTGTCCATTTCTAACTCCTCATTTTCTACCCATTCACTTAGGAAATAAGGATAAATAGCTAGTTTGTCATAACCTGCTTTTTGAAATACGTTAACCAGTTCTTGGGCTTCCTCACTTGTATAACTATAAATTACGATTTCTTGTTCTGGAAGAATGCCCTTGGAACGAACAATCTCTATCCAATCCATATATTTTGTCCATCTTAGGGGTAAACACTTGGCACTTTTAATATGACCTCCTCGTTTTTCTCCTAGTAATGCCCATCCATTATAAGCTTCTGTAGGACGAGCATCAATTAGCCATCCGCTTTTATTTTGAATATATTTTTTTAAATCTTCAGTGGAAATTTCTCTGATGTTCATCATTTTAGTTTTGGTAGATGTTAAAATTAGGGAATTTATTTATTCTTAAAAGGAATTAGGAGTTTTTTAATACTTATAATTCGTTAATTCAACTTCTCTACTTCAACCAAGCCTTGCCTTCCAAGCTTAATAAGCTCCTCAGGGCTATGGAAGCCTTGTGATAATAGCACAGCTTCGCCATCTGGATTTAGAATATACAAGGATGGATAAGCATCTACTTGTAGTTGACGAGCGATTTTTACTCCCTCTCCTTTTTCTGCATCCAAAGTCACATTGATGTAGTTTTCATTGAAATATTGTCCTGCTTTTGCATCAGGAAATGTGCGGTGTTTTAAGGCTTTACATGGTCCACACCATGAAGCATAAACATCTAGAAATATCGGTTTGTTTTCTTCTTTTGCAAGCTGTAATATTTCTTCCCATGATTCCTCATTAAATTGAATTCCTTTTTTAACACTTGCTTTTTGAGCTGGTGCAATGGTAGAAATAGTCAATATTAAAAATGCTAATAAACTCACGGTTTTAAGTCCAGAAAGACTGTTGTTGTTATTTTTCATTGTTTATAGTTTTCCTATGTTTTCTAAAATATGTTTTACAGATGATCGAGATTTATAATTGGGGTCGAATTGTCGCCATGTGATTTCTCCTTGCTGATTGATGATAAAAGTGGCAGGAATTGGCAAGTTTTGAGCATCCGAAGTATGAGATTTTTTAATCTTTGCTCCTAAAGCTACATTATAGGTCATCAATTGACTGCTTTTGGGTCTGTAATTCACATCAAAAGCAGTAGCTATCTCATAATTCTCATCGTAGAGGAGGGTGAATTGAGCGCCTGATTTCTCCGACATTTTCTCTAAGTATTCTGGTTTCTCTGGCGAAATGGCTATTACTTTGGCTCCTGTAGCTTCTATCATTTTCAAACTATCCTGCAATTGTGCCAAGTGTGTATTACAAACTGGGCACCAAAATCCTCGATAGAAAATCAAAACCACTGGCCCTTCTTGTAAAACCTCTTTTAAACTAATGATCTCATTATTGGCATTCAGAGCCGAAAAATTTGAAACTGTAATACCTACATCTAATCCTTTAGCCTCCTCTACACTTTTTGTGGTTTGAGCATAGGTTAAGCTTAAGCTAATAATGAATAGGAAGGTGATGAATATTTTTTTCATTTTATTTGTTTTTACTAAGAGTAGTCTGAGTTTTGATTCCTTACAATAGTGTTATAGTTTTAAGAAATATTTACATTTGTGAAATAAAAGAATCTATTGAAATTAAAAAAGAACATACTCGTAATCTCACTTGTTTTGTTTTGGGCATTTATAGCTAATGCTCGGCATTTAGATTTGTGCGATAGTATAGAGCAATCACATCCTCCTTCTTTTACTACTGAACAAAAACTAGATGCTGTATTTCATATTCTAGATAGCTTATACACTAGTTATCCTGAGAAAAGTATTGCATATGCTGAGTGTGCATTACAATGTGCAACTGACAATAAGGATGAAAAGGCTAAACTTAAAGCCATGAATAAAATGGCCCAAATTTATTGGCAGCAAACAGATTTTAAACTGTCATTAGATTATGCCAATAAAGCAAAAGTTAAGTCGTATGAATTAGGTTTTCAGGAAGAATATGCAAATTCCTTACTGGTCATTAGTCAAATCTATTCTGATTTAGGAGATTATGATAAAAGTTCCGAAATGAGTTTTGAAGCCCTAAAACTATTTGAAGAATTAAATAATAGAAAGGGAATCAGTAGTGCACTTTACAGAGTGGGGAACATATATTTTGAGCAAGAGAAATGGCAAAAATCTCTCGAGTATAATCAACAATCATTGGTAATATCGAGAGAAATAAATGATAAAATTGGTATTTCTCGAGGTTTGAATAATGTGGCTGCCGATTATGGGAATATGGGAGAGCTGGAGAATTTTGAAAAACATATTCGAAAGGCCATTGTTATTAATAAACAAACAGGTCGTAAGCTATGGGAGGGAATTAATTATTTCAATTTAGGGATTATGAGTAGGGAAAGAAAATCTTTTGATACGGCTTTCTACTATTATAAAAAAGCAGAGTCTCTTTTTATAGAAATCAATAACATTCCCAAGCGCTCTGCTATAAATTCTCATTTTTCTAAATATTATGAGGATTTAGGCGACTTCAACAAGAGTTTGCTTTTTGCTCAAAAAGCTTATCAACTTGGAGTGGACAACCATTTGAAAAGATCAATTTATTTATCTGCAATGCGTCAGCATTCTGTTTACCAGAAGATGGGGAATGTGGATAGTGCGTATAAATATAGCCAGATTCAATATCAACTAAAAGATAGTTTAGATCTGGAAAAAAGCATGAATCGGCTTTTGCAGCTAGAGCTTTTATATGAGTTTGAAAAGCAAGAACAATTGCGTGAAATTGAAAAAGAAAGAATCCAATTTCAATATACCATTACAGCTGTTTTAATCATTTCGTTTTTTGTGTTGATTATCATTGTTTTGGTTGCTCGTCATCGCATTAAAGTAAAAAATGCCATCATTAAAAGAAAAGAGCTAGAAGGTGAATTAGAATCGAAAAACAAAGAGCTTACCAGTAATGTGATGGGCTTAATGCGTAAGAATGAGATTTTATCGGAGTTGGCCAGTAAGTTAATGAAGGTAAGAGACGATGCTGTTAAAGAAGATACTAAAATGGCCATTCAGAGGATTGCTAAAGAAATAGAACAATCTACCGATAAAGAGATTTGGGAAGAATTTGAGGTTCGTTTCAAACAAGTTCATACCGGATTTTACGAAAATCTTCTAAAAGTATATCCCGAATTAAGCCCAAGTGAACAACGACTTTGTGCTTTTCTTCGACTCAATATGACCACCAAAGAAATATCGGAGTTAACTGGTCAAAGAACTTCATCTCTCGAAATTGCGCGTTCTCGTTTGCGCAAAAAACTAGGAATTACCAATACCAAAGAGAACCTCTCTTCATTTTTATCTAAATTCTAGCATAAATCTGCTAGGATTTTAAGTTCCATGTAATCAGAATGGTATGTCCTTTGTTAAGGATTTGTATAGGTTGTGATTCGGCATATCTAAGTATTTGTATAGGTCTTTTTTTTGCCTTTTTTATTTTCAGAATACATCTTTGCCTCGAAATAATGATACCGATGAAAAATGATGAAAACCTCTTAGAAAATGAAAATGAAGATGAATTAAAACTTTTTATCGAGAAGAAAAAAAGTCAGAATGAAATCTTGAAAAAGATGGTAAATGAATTAAAGAAGAAATCTACTACCAAGAATCTAAAAAATGATAAACAAAAATAATTCACTATGAAAAAATTTACCTTACAATTCTTATTAACTGCCGTATTCATTTTTATGAATGCTGGTTTATTTGCACAAACCAATAAAAACACGAATGAGGAAGTTCCTCTAAAACCACTTTTTGAACTTTTCACCAGCTCTACTTGTGCACCATGTGCTTATGCTAACCCAACCTTCGATGCTTTATTAGAAGATAACCCAGGTACACATAGTGTTATCAAGTATCAGGTGAATTACCCTGGATCAGGCGACCCCTATTATACTGCTGAAATTGGAGCTAGAAATTCTTATTATAGTATAACTGGAGTACCCTCTTTATGCGTTAATTCAGATCAAATGCATCCAAATGATTGTACACAGGAAGTATATGATAGCTATCAACCAAATACCACATCCATTGATATTGAAATTATAAGTGCTGAAATAGATTTAGCAAATAACCTTTCAGTGGAAGTTGATATTAATGCCCTTGCTGAATACGATGCAGGATTAAAGGCTCATATAGCTATTGTTGAGAAAACTACCGTTGGAAACATTGGAAACAATGGTGAATTAGAATTTCATTTTGTAATGATGAAAATGCTTCCAGGTGCCGATGGAACTACTTTACCTGCATTAAGTAATGGGAATACAGAAACTTTAGAGTTCACTTTCGATATGTCTACAACAAATATGGAGGATGCCAATGATTTAGAAATTATAGCATTTGTACAAAATGATACCGATAAAAGCATTCTTCAGTCAGAACAAGGACCAGTTGAAAGTGAATTAGATGATTACATTGTAACTTTTAATGTCATGGATAATAACATGGCTTCTGTTGAAGGCGCTGAAATGTTTTTAGAAAACTATGGAACAAAATTCTCCGATGAAAATGGACTTATCGTATATGATGGTGTTTTACCAGGTAGCTATGATTATAGTGTAATTGCAGCTGGACTTTTATCTACTGAGGGTACTGTTGAAGTTCTTGCTGACGACGTTACCGTAGATGTTGTCATGGAAATTCCTGCTTATTATTACTATCAAGATTTTACTGATGGTATACCAGAATCATATACAATACATTCTGGTGCTAGTGGTGATTATTTGTATGCTGCTGCTGGAGGTGTTATCTTTTTCAGACAAAGTGGAACTGATACTCCTTTAATGTTAGTAACTGAACAAATTGATATAATTCCAGGCGAAAAAATATTTTTTGATGTAGGAGAGGATAGCGGTTTTCCGTTTGAATTAGTATTCGGAATTGTATCTGACCCAAATGATCCAGAAACATTTACAGAGGTAGCTACAATTGTTCCAACAACAGAATGGGAAACCTATGAATATCTTTTAGAAGACTTGCCAACTGAGGATACCGATTTGTATTTTGCATGGTACCATAGTGGAGCCAATGGCACATTCTGTACTCTTGATAATATTAAAATAAACTATGGAGGTGGAAGCAGTACCTATGCTGTAAACTTTAGTATAGTAGATGATGAGGCAAATCCAGTAGAAGGAGCAGAAGTTTCATTGGAAGGAAATGGAAGTCAAGTTTCCGATGCTTCTGGGATGGTGAATTTTGTTGATATTGAAGCTGGAACATATACCTATACTTCTACAAAAGAAGGTTATGAAACTGTGGATGGAAGTATCACTGTTGTTGATGGCGATGTTTCAGAGTCCGTAGAAATGATTCCTATTATTTATTATTACTCCATTAATTTCACGGTTATTGATGGCTCCACATCATTAGATGGCGCTGATATAACAATTAATGGAGAAACTCAGACTACTAATGCTACAGGCTTAGCGGTATTTAGTAATATGGAGGATGGTAGTTACACTTACACTGTTAGCTTGAATGGTTTTGAAGCTTATGATGATCAGGTAATCGTAAACGGAGAGGATGTTGATGTAGAAGTTAATTTAGTGATAGATGGACTTGTAAACCAGGTAGCAACATCTCTTATTGTATATCCAAATCCTGCTTCTGAAATTATAAATATTAGTCTCGATAGAGAGATAGAAAATATTAGCATTTATAGTATTGATGGAAAACTATTGAATAGCTATAATATAAAGAATCCTCAATGTCAGATAGACGTTTCCAATTATGAAAAAGGAATGTATTTACTGAGAATAGTCACCTCAGACTACATGATTTCGAAAAATGTTGTGATTAAGTAGAAATAATTTAGATTAATTTCATGATTGAGTGTGTGAGCCAGTTTCGAAAGGAACTGGCTTTTTTTTTGATTACTTACCTTTTAAAATAATTTACCACAAATATAATAATGATAGCGCCAACGGTTGCCGAAATTAGTGTACCTAGTATTCCATTTTCAAAATCAATACCGATAAAGGAAAATAACCAACTACCTAGTAAGGATCCTGCAATTCCTAATATTAAGTTGATGATCCAACCAAACCCAGTTCCTTTTACGATATAGCCTGCAATAAATCCGGCTAAAATCCCAATAATAATCACTCCAATAATACTCATAATTGTTCCGTTTTGGTTTAAAATAGAACTAAAGGTAAGAAAAATAGATGAGTAAATGAACGTTCTCTATTGATTTAGAAGAATCATTTTCCCTGATGAAATCACTTTGTTATCTACCCTAAATTGAGAGTAATAAACACCATCGGTCTTGTTTTGAGGATGCCATTGAAATGAATTTGTGTTTTCATGTACAAGGATGCTTTCAACAAGAATTCCACTACTATTGAAGATCCTAATTTCTCCTTTTGTACTTTGAGTAGAGAAAGTAAAAGTGGTGGTTTGAGTAATTGGGTTTGGAGAGTTCTCAAGAGTTGAAATACTAGAGCTTAAATTGAAAATGCCTTGTGCTTCGGTTTTTAATCGTATTCCAACAGGACGATGATCGCTTACTTTATTCTCATATTCATTAAATCCTCCATAAAAATGATCATCTAATCTAATTACTTCACATGAAGAACCATCTTGCTCCACTTGATCAAATAACTCATTGGTAATTAATATATGATCCAAATGTGAAGGCCAATCAGGATAAGACCAACCAGAACTACTGCTTTCTGCTATTCTCAAATCTGCGAAATCATATTCATTGGTTTTATCTAAAAAAACTGAAAAAACATTGTCTTGGTCTCTGTCGGTAATTTCATCATTCATATCACCTAAAACAATCACTTTTTCATTATTTAAATAGTCTTGAATATATTCATCAAGAAGATTACAGGCTCTAAGCCTTCTGGTTTCTTCATCGCCACTATCATAAGGATCTAGATCACCATCGCCACAGCATTTTAAGTGGTTGTTAATGATGTAATAAAACTCATTTCTAAATTTTACTTTTAAAATCAAGGGAGAACGAGGAAAAGGACTCCAGTAACTTGACGAGGTATAAATCTCAAACCTATCTATAATCTGCACTTCCGATTTTTTGTAGAGGTATGCTAAGCTTTGGTAATCATCATTTAAATAATAACCATTATAATCACCTAAAGAATTAATCAATTGTTGAAAAGATGACTTACTATCTACTTCTTGGATAGCTATAATTTCAGCATCCAAAGCATTTACTATGCCTTTTACGTTGTTAATGGTGGTTTGACCATTTTTGGGAAACCATTCGATATTCCAACTCACCACATCGAATGTGTTATTGGTGCCAAATTCCAAATCGGGAAAGGTCTGCGAAAATGAAGGGATTGAAAAGGTAAATAAAATCAATAGTAAAATTGTGTAGTTGTGTTTTTTCATAGCACACAAAGGTCGGAAAAATTTCTTAGCCAATCTACTGAACTAGTTAATCGAATAGGTCAGATGCACACCATATTTATATCCGCGGATTAACGCAAATTAAAACGGATTAGAAACAATGATCAGCATTACTAGCCTTTGTTGCTAAAAAAATCTTAAATAGCGGGCCGTTCATTTAATTCTACTTATTGCATCTTTTCCAAAACTATTGATTTCTATATGATAACATTTTGCCAATTCTTCTAAATAAGAAAAAAGAATTGAAAAAAAGCTTAATTTAGCAATAGAATCAATGAAGCACTTTTAAAACAAAAAACTATAATATGAAAATTAGCTATTATCACTTAAAAACGATGATCATCAGCTTTGCATTATTTTTTATAATGTCGAGTTTTGTCAATGCTCAAAAAGTCAAATTTAACGCATATTCTGCTTATGTTTTTGACGATAGAGTTGACTCCTATTACGATGCCAATAATTACTATGATGGTAAAATACAAGGAGGATATCAATGGGGACTTGGAATAGAATATATGGTACATGCCACCAAAGGCATAGAATTAAGATACTTGCGACAAGATACCAAAGCGCCAATGAATTACTACGATGATGGTGTGCAATTTAAAGATTTTGAACTTGGATTGAATTACATCCTAATTGGAGGTAGTAATTATTTTAAAACCGCTGGTGGTGTAGTTGAGCCTTATGCAGGATTGGGCATTGGTTTGGCGATCTTTAACATAAAAAATCCTGAACGTGGAACAGATAGTAGTAAAGAAAAATTTGCCTGGAATATAAAAGCCGGCACCAATATTTGGGCTACCGATAGAATTGGCTTTAAACTTCAAGCAGAATTAATATCTGCTGTACAATCAGCTGGTGGTGGATTCTATTTTGGCTCAGGAGGTTCTGGTGCAGGAATCAGCACTTATTCAAGCATGTACCAATGGTCACTTGGAGGTGGTTTAACTATTAAAATTGGTCAATAAATAATGATATAAGGATATTTATCAGCCTGTATATTTTAAAAAACTCTAAAGTTTATTTGAAACTTTAGAGTTTTTTTATGTTCATTTTCTAAAAGCCAAAACGGTAATTAACTGACAACAATAAGGATTTTCTATTCCCAACAACTCCAGCTTCAGTTCGTAATTGCCATACCTTGTTGACCTGATACTGAGCTCCAATTATCATATTCCATTCCTGCTTAGGGATTTTAGTAATCTTATATCTCACTGTTCCTTCGCCATTGGCTTCCGCAATATTCTCCACTATTGGAGTAAAAATTCTATCTGCCATCTTTTGCTGAACTTCATCGGCATTATCGTACCATTCGTAATAATTATTTACGAAATCATCGCGATTGGCCCAAACTTCCTCACCAATTACTTCATTTAACTTAATGGTTCCTTCTGTAACACCACCCATTTTTATCCTCATGGCACCAAGCCAGAAAGCTATATTTGATTCAGGATTCTTACCCACTTTGAAAGCCCTTCCTAAACGTGATGAGAATACAGAAGTGCGCACGGGTTCCTCAAAATTACTCATATTGGTCCATACCCAGTTTCCATCTAGCACCACAAAATATTTCCCTATTCCTGCTGCAAAAGTAGTACCCAGACCAAAACTCGAACCTTCTAATTCAGCTAAAGCTGTCATCTTAAAAGGATAGCTGAGCTCTACTTCGGTTCTTGCCCACGACTTACCAAATATTCCATAAACATTTAAAAATGGCAAAATCCATACATCAGGCCTAAAGTTAACAGAGGTAGCTTGAGCATTTACTTTTGAAAAATCTATTAAACGCGTCACATCAGTCAATGGGACTTCAGGAAGTATACCATCGGAAAAGCCAACAGCAATATCCGGAATAACAATATCTTGATTGGCATAAAAATAATTCAGCATCACTCCAACTGGGTAAGGAATATCGAATCCTTTTTCGTAAACATAATCTCCAAAAATGGGTAATATATATGGGTATTTCCTTTCGATAGAATCCTTAGGTTGGAATTGAGAATATTGAGCATTTACTGCAAAAGCAGAAAGCACAAGAAATAATACTATTGTTAGTTTTTTCATGATTTTGCGTGTTTATTTTTTTACAATGGAAAGCTCTATTTGGTCTATTGAATTAATCACCTTTTCTATTTCAATTAGAAATTGGTATAGTTTTAACTCTATGATTTTAGATAGTATAGCTCCGTCAATATTTTCTCCAATACCACTTTCTTTTATCTTCTGTATTAGAATTTCAGTAGCATTATCAGGGTTAATATTCCCTATCATTTCTGCTATACTGATGGTGAGTTTTTGATGCACCACCTCCTCATCTATATCTTCTACTACACCGCTTTCCATTAACCAAACTGTAATCTCTTGAGCAAGTTTCTCCATATTTACTTGATTGAGACTTTCCAGTATTGGGAGAATCAACTGATAAAGATTTTCTTCACTTAAGTTTTCTGTAATTGCTCTATATAGAACTATAGAAAGGTTTCTGGAAATTTTCTCAGCATCAAAATGAGCCAGAATTTGATTGAGTTTTTCTTCAATAAAATCCACAAGGGGATCTTCAACCATTTCTACCAAATTTACAACCCAAGATGAAATTACAGTTGCAGCTTGTTCTGATGGTATTTCTTGAAGTTTAAAAATAGCTGTTTCAAAACCTTGTTGTATCACAGACTCCATTATTCCAATTATTGTTGCTGCTAAACTCTCCGATAACTCCTCAACGGTTGAGCTTCCCAGTTGAGCTTTTATTATCGTTAAAGCACTGGTGATAATTGGTTTAATCATATTCCAATTGGGATCTAAATTAAGATTCGGGAATCTCGCATTTAGTCTGTCAACAGCAGGTATTAATATGTCATCTATAATTTCTTGAGCTAAACCACCCAGCTGTATGGTTTCATCAATTCTGCTAACAAATGGGATTAATTTTTGAGTAAGACTATCCTGTTCAAAGAAATAACCAGAAGTAATATGAGCTAAACTATCTGATACCTGTATCACTGTAGAAGAATCGGCTTGTGCTAAATTTTCCCAAGAACTATAAATCTTATCGTATACATTTTCTTCTGACAGTTTTTCTTCAATTAACGAATATACCGCCTCGGCAAGTCTATTGGCATTCACGGGCAAAGCTTCATCCTCAATTTTCTGCATTACAGGCAACAAAACATTATAAATATCACTCTGCGATAGGTCGGCCTCAATTTTATCTGATATCTTTTTTGCAAGTTCTGCTGCAGTCTCCTCCGGATTCTCGACTTGTAGCCTTTCGAGAACCTCGAGTATTCTATAATAAGCCAAGTCCTCAAAATCTATTTCTTTAAGTTGTTCAATAATTTTACGGGCCAAGACATCAGCTATTTCTTCAGGGGATTCTACTATTTCACTAATCTTGCCATGAATCAAGTCGTAAACTAACTGACCAATAACTTCTTTTACTTGCTCACTGGCTAAAAGCTTCTCCACTACTGCATCGGAAATCTTACCTGGTGCACCTGAGAAAATTGCATTCATAATCAAATCATCTATAGCCACAATAAGACTTTCGTTTCTAATATTTTCTGTTACCATAGAGAAAACACCAGCAGAAGAAGCATAAGAATAATCAAATCGAATGGCATTAGAAACGTCGGGATTAATTCTAATTTCTGAGGTATTAACTACAAAATACCTGCCAAATCTATCATATTCATGGCCATCGTTTTTGCTTTGCGATATTAAATCACGCGAAAACAGATATCTATAATACAATTGAGGTTCGATATCACCAAAAATATCATAGCTGTCATATGTTCCAGCTTGAACATATCCATTTTCATCTGCTACATTGGCAAGAAGTGGAATGGCTCTGGTTTCAAATTTCACATCCACCACTAGATCATTAAAGCCCCATGTATGATCTCGCAATAGATTCTCGGTTTCTTGTATTATTTCTCTATCAATCTGTTCTTGAGTTTTCGATTCCTCCTTGGTACATGAAGTAATAATAAAGAATAAATATGTTAGAGATAAAAGGATATATTTTTTCATAGGAAAATGTATTTCAAACAAAAATAAAAAAAACCAATGCAGCAAGATTAGAAATAATCCTATTAAAAAGTTAAGCTTTCTGTAAGGTATTGTATTTCAACACGACTAATTCTGACCAATATCTTACGATTTAATAGTGTAAACCATAAATATTTTTTGTATCTTTAAAAAACACGAACTATGAAAGCAATTTGGAATGGAACAATTATTGCCGAAAGTGATGATATTATACATGTAGAAGGAAACTATTATTTCCCACCACAATCGGTAAAAACAGAGTTTTTAACAAATAGTAATACCCATACAACCTGTCAGTGGAAGGGCGTAGCTTCCTATTACAATGTGGTAGTAAACGGCGAAGTAAACAAAGATGCGGCATGGCATTATCCAAGTCCATCATCATTAGCCGATAAGATAAAAAACCATGTGGCTTTTTGGAGGGGTATAACTATAGAAAAATAAGTCATAATATGAGGCGTAATTCAATTTTTAATACTATTTTTGCAATATAACCATCAGAACAAAATACTCCCACAATTACTAAGAGAGAAAGTTTGAGTATTTACTTTTATTAAAGAAAACAAAGAAGGGAAAATCATGCAATGGAAAGCCATTAGCTCTAAGTATGAGCAACACACTGAAATCGGTCTCGTTATACACCATCAAGTCATTCAATTCTTAGCCATGGTTGGGAAATACCTTGCCGTTGAGAAAGCAGACGACAGTCATACCAACATTATTTTTGATACTAACAGAAACTGGTTTATTGGAAAAACATTACCTAACGGTCACTATTTGGCCATAGACACTATAGAGTTGGAAATGATGATATTAGATTCTGATTCTAAGCTCCTCAATAAATTTGCATTGGAAGGAAAAACCAGAGCAAAAATCTTCAAATGGATGAAAACCATATTATTCAACACAGGTGTTGATGTGGAAAAGATGAAGACAGAAATGCCTTATCAATTGGCTCCACATCCTTTGGATCGCGGTGCTTTCATTACTTTTGATGATATAGATGGATTTGAAGAAAACAATAAGTTCAGACACAATGCAGAATTAGTTATAGGTGAAGTTTTGGCTTCTATGGGTCAAAAACGAGATATTAGAATCTGGCCTCATCACTTTGATACTGCTGCTCTCATTCCGGTTGAATATGGTGAGGACGATGAATTATTGAAATCTATAGGCTTAGGTTTTGCCATTCCTGATGACTTGAGCGATGTCCCTTATTTCTACTTAAGTTTTTGGTCGAAAGATAAGATCAAGGGATTAAATAGCCCTGAAGAATTATTGGTAGGAAAATGGATGATGCCCAAATGGAACGGAGCAATATTAACTTTAAACGATATTCTGAAAGTTCAGTCGGCAGAAGTACAACACCAAATGGTGAAAGATTTTTACCGCTCTGGTTTAGAAACTTTGAAAGCTCATTTTCCTTATTAGAAAATTTCGTTTGCTATAATAGTTAGAATGAATGAGGCTATAAAAACGTCAGTAAATGATGATTTCCAATGCCCTAACACCCTGCCATAAAGGGAAAAGTCATTAAATTTAGCCTCCCTTTTAGGTAGGAAAGATACCATTCGTAAAGATGAATGTGGAGATAATGAGAGAATAGTTATTAACCGAAGCGTCAGCTGTTACAGCAAAGTTGATTTTGTACTGATAAAAGAGATCAATCTACAAAAAACTCACCTGCTAAACCATCCGCAAAGAACTTTCCTTTTTTGGTAAGTTTAAATACTCCATTGTCCTCCATGAGTAATTCTTGATTGATAATGGAATGTGCTTTTTCT
This sequence comes from Bacteroidales bacterium, assembly GCA_016744655.1. Classification (GTDB taxonomy): domain Bacteria; phylum Bacteroidota; class Bacteroidia; order Bacteroidales; family UBA12170; genus UBA12170. The sequence continues at coordinate 101,794 of JADGDY010000002.1, forward strand.
TTAAACAAGTCATACCATTCCTTTGGAAAGTTTTTGGGGCTTGCGTTTAAATCAATTCCCCATTTGGTTCTTAAACCTGTCATTACCCACTCGTTCCACTGATTGTCTAAACTTAGCTGCTCTTCATCAAAAGAGACTCCTCCGTTTTCTGAGGATTTAATATAATCGCTCAGGTGGGCTTTATTCCAACGGCGGCTTTTTCCATTATAGCTATGTGCCGAAGGCCCTAATCCTAAATATGGAATGCCTTGCCAATAGCTGGTATTGTGTTGGGCATATTTACCGTCTTTAGCATAATTAGAAATCTCATATTGCTCCATTGAAATCAGAGGAAGAAAATCTTGGAGCATTTCGTATTGTTGAATGGCTTTTTCGTCGTTGGGAGCTTGAAGTTTGCCTTTTTTCACCAATACATCGTAGGCGGTTTGAGGTTCTTGAGTTAAGGAGTATGCCGAGAGGTGAGTAGGCTGGAGTTCTTGGAGTATTTTGAGATTCTTTTCCCAAGAGTTTATGGTACTGGCCGGAATGCCATAAATTAAATCTAAACTCAAATTATCGAAGCCATAATCTTGCGCTAGCTTTACACTTTCTATGGCTTCTTTACCACTATGAACTCTGTTTACCGATTTCAATTCCTCATCGAAAAAACTCTGAACTCCAATGCTTAGGCGATTGATACTTGTGCTTCTCAAAGAGCTAAGATACTCAGCTGATAAATCATCAGGATTGGCTTCTAGGGTAATTTCTGCAGAAGAACTTATTTCAAAAACCTCCTCCAGTTTCTCGAATATTCGGTTTAAATCAGACGCCGAATATAATGAAGGCGTTCCGCCGCCAAGATAAATACTATTTATTTTTGAGGAGGGTAAATAGGATTTTCTTTGCTCAATTTCAAGCAATAACGATTCCAGAAATTCTGGGCGATAACGAGTGGTTGCCAAAGAAAAGAAATTACAATAATGACATTTCTTTTTGCAAAATGGGATATGTATATAAATTCCAGACATCATATTTTGCAATGATACGCAATTGAGGAGGTTTAATTGTTATGGATTGTTGTTTTATGATTTTTTTAGGTAGAATGATACTGTATCTCAGGCTCAGTAACACAGCTCTCCGAGCTGTGACTTAAACATCGATTCTTAATTTATTAAATCTTTCGAACACCAATATTGCAAATCCAAACGAGCTAGACAATTAGAACTTTTTAGTTTAATTACACTTTTTTGAAAAAGTGTAACAAAAACAGCCGCTGTATCAAAAAGTCTACTCCACAAATAGCTATACGGAAAAACAATAAACTCCTCCTTATAGTGACATTCTACGAATGGCCACTAACGAGCGTCAAACAGTATTGTTTTTATTTCCTTCAAGCTATTTCCTCCGCTTAACGACTTTTTGATAAGGCGGATGGAAACTTCCTTTGTAAGTTTTTATAAACTTTGTGGGGCTATTTTTGCTTCCTAATTTGTTTTCTATTTCTAATCGAAATGATTAGTGGAATGTCTACTTAGGGTGAGATGATATTTGCAGCTAAAGCTGCAGGGCAGCGCAATATTTATAACCCGGTGCATAGCGCCGGGTTATAAATATATTCTTATTGTTTTTGCCGCCTGATAGGTATTAAGAAAAAGCTAATGGTTCAGCGGCATTATATAAATTTAAAACTGCGAATGGGGCTACCTTCTTCTTTACATCCTAAATTTATCAGTTAGCTTAGAAATATTTTCCAATTGCATAAATAAATATAGACTCTACTCTTTTTGATTTTCTCAATAAATACCAACTCGCACGGAAATGTTTTCCGAGTGCATATAATACTCAAAACTATTTTTTTATCTTTGTTTAATGTCAGATAAACAATTGCGGCTTAAACATAGTATCTATTTCGCATATTTTATTAATAAAGAAACCATAGATAAAAAGAAAATATTCAAACGTTAAAAATTGAAATGAAATTCATCAACCTTCTTTTACTCATATTGTCTTTATTGTTTATTTCATGTGACCCATGTCAAGAAGTTGACTGTCCCAACCCTTTTACCGAGGAAGAATTGCTTTGGCTTCCATATTCAGAAGGTGATAACCTTGTTTTTGTCAATGCAAATATCCATGATAGTTTAGTTTATGAAATTAAAACTCATAATGAAGAAAAACTAAACCCAACAGAAGGTTTTTCTCCACACTGTCAAACAGCCTGTTTTTATCAATTACGTATAAGTGGTGAACGTGTTTTTTTAAGTGGTAATGTAGAGTGGTATGGATTTGCAATGGATAAAACAATTTCAGGCCGTAGGTTAGTTAAACAAGCAGGAATAAACCCTGAGTTCGAATTTAATTTAAATGATGCAGTTCGTCTCGATTCAGTATCTATTAATAATAAGTATGTAAAAAATGTTTATCAATACACATGTAAACCAGAGCAAAACAATGTGGCTAAAAGCTATATGCATCAGGGTATGGGCTTGGTAAAAATAGTCTTTAGAGATGGACAAGAATTTGAGTTGGTGGAGCATATAAAAGCAGATTAAATCTATCTTTGTTTAATGTCTGATAAATACAAGATTCACGAACCAGATAAGGCCTATTTTACTTGGATGTGAATTTAACATCGAAACACACAATAATAAATCTTCCAAGCACTACAAATAGCAAATCCGAGCTGGCTATATCCATTAATAGAAGAAATAAATCCTTAAGCATTTCTTAAAAAAGAATGAAAAACGTACACCTATAGCCCTCATAAAATGAGAAAGTTATAAAAAAGTGTTCACACACGTACATATTCCTAGTGTTGAAAATGCTCTAAATAGCTCATTTAGTGGACTAAAAGTGTGGATTTTATCAAAATTATTGTTTACTTTGCGCTCTAGAAATTTTAATAAAATCAAATAATAATGAGAAGATTAATCATTTTAACTTTTGCTCTTGTTCTTGCTTTGCAGCCAGCATTGAAAGCTGACGAGGGTATGTGGGTTCCTATGTTCCTCAAGCAGTTGAACATTAAGGACATGAAAAAGCAAGGCTTTAAACTTTCTGCCGAAGATGTTTATAGCGTTAACAAGTCGAGCTTAAAAGATGCCATTATCATTTTTGGTGGTGGATGTACAGGTGAGATCATGTCAGAAGAAGGACTTATTTTCACTAATCACCACTGTGGTTACGGAGCTATTCAGCAAGTAAGTACTGTTGAGCACGACTATTTAACTGATGGTTTTTGGTCAAAAAGCAAAGCCGAAGAAATTCCAATCGAAGATTTAAGTGTTAAATTTTTAGTTCGCATGGACGATGTAACGGCTAGAATGTTAGAAGGCGTTTCAGATACCATGACAGAAGGCGAAAGAAGTGAAGTTTTAGCTAAAAACGAAGAAGCTTTAGTTGAAGAAGCTACAAAAGACAATCATTATAAAGCAATTGTAGAAAACTATTTCGCTGGTAATGAGTTTTACTTAGTTATTTATGAAGTATTTACTGATGTTCGTTTGGTAGGAACTCCTCCTGAAGCAGTTGGTAAATATGGTGCTGATACTGACAACTGGATGTGGCCTCGTCATACTGGTGACTTCTCTGTTTTCCGTGTATACATGGCAAAAGATGGTAAACCAGCTGATTATTCTGCTGATAACGTACCTTATAAAAGTAAGCATTTCTTAAAAGTTTCTATTAAAGATAGAAAGCCAGGCGAATTCGCATTCATTATGGGTAACCCAGGTTCTACTGATAGATATTTAACTTCTTATGGTATTGACCAAGCTATCAACGAAAGCAATCCTGCAGTTGTAAAAATTAGAACAGCCAAATTAGATGTGATGAGAGAATTCATGAGCGCTGATCCTAAAGTACGTTTACAGTATTCTTCTAAATTTGCTCGTACTGCTAACTATTGGAAATATTTCCAAGGTCAAACTAAAGCTTTAAAGCAATTAAAAGTTGCAGATGAGAAAAGAGGAATCGAGGACAGTTTCCAAGCTTGGGCTGATGCTAACGAAGATAGAAAAGCAAAATATGGTGATGTTGTAAATATGTTCGACGAAGCTTATACTGCTTCTGGTGAATATAACCTAAGCAACTGGTATTTCAGAGAAGCTTTTTATAGCGGTGCTGAAGTAGTACGTTATGCTGCCTCTTTCAGAAAATTAGGAAAACTTTTAAGTGCTGATACAGTAGATCAAGAAAAAGTAGATGCTACTATTGAGAAATTAAGAGGTAGAATCGATGGTCATTTCAAAGATTATTATAAACCATTAGATGAGAAGTTATTTGCTGAAACTATGAAGTTATACTTCTGGGACATTGCTCCAGAACAACAGCCAACAGTATTAGTTGAAAACGCTAAGAAATACCAAGGTAACTTTAATGCATGGGCTGGAGATTTCTTCAGAACAACAAACTTTGCTGATGCTGCTAAGGTTGAAGCTTTATTAGACAACCCAACTGCTTGTGCCATCAATAATGACCCTGCTATTCAACTATGGAATGGTTTCTTTGAAACTTATATGTCTATCAAGCCAATGGCAATGCCTGTTGCTGATAAAATGGACAAAGCAAATCGTTTATTCGTTGCTGGTTTAAGAGAGCAAAACCCAAATACTAAGTATTATCCAGATGCTAACTTTACTATGCGTTTAACTTATGGTACAGTTGGTGGTTATAGCCCTGCTGATGCTGCTGAATTCAAATATTATACAACTACAGATGGTATTCTTCAGAAAGAAGATCCTAATAACCCTGAATTCGTAGTTCCTGCTAAATTGAAAGAATTAATTTTAGCTAAAGACTTTGGTCCTTATGCCAACAAAAAAGGTGAAATGCCAGTTGCTTTCTTAAGTAATAATGACATTACAGGTGGTAACTCAGGAAGCCCAATTATGGATGCTCACGGTAACCTAATCGGATTAGCTTTCGATGGTAACTGGGAAGCAATGAGTGGTGATATCGCTTTCGATCCTAAATTACAAAGATGTATCAACGTTGATGCACGTTATGTTTTATTCATCATCGACAAATTAGGTGGTGCCCAAAACATTATCGACGAGTTAACTATCGTGAAATAATCGAGATCAAAAACACAATATATATGTGGGAGCGACCTTTTTGGGTCGCTCTTTTTTTGTTTCTTGAATTCAGAAGAGATTAAGTGGCGTTTTTTTACGAAGAATAAGTAAGGGGTCAAGTTATTTTTATGGGAAGTCAAATAAATGGAATATGAGTATTAAATTGAGATATTGTTTTTGATAGCATTATCTGATTAATTTATACAGCATGAAGATTCTTTATACTTTAAAAAACATGTAATCTTTCTTTTTTGTGGAAAAAAGTAAGCAAAATGCCATACTGACGACTACGTGTCAGCAAGGATAAAAAACTTCCCAAACAATTGCCTTCCCTCCTCTTTTAGAATATTGATTTGTCTGCCAAAGTAGAAAACTAATGACCTGTGCTATACTTGCCTATATTCAGCTTTTAATAGTTATCTTTATTTTAGGAGTCTTCAATGTCATTATTTTAAGAGCTAAAGCCCTTTGCTGACAAATCTAATATTCTATAATTCACCACCTCAACCGCCTGGTGTTTGGGAATGGCCACCCCTCTGTCTTCGATTTTTAATTTCAGTTTACAAATGAAAAAATCGAGCTCTGTTTTAGTTTGAATCCATGCAAAATTTATAAAGGCTTCCGCAGGAAGTCTCCTTCCGCCTTATCAGAAAGTCGTTAAGCGGAGCAAAAGGATTGAAGGAAATAAAAAACAATACTGTTTGACGCTCGTTAGTGACAATCCGTAGGATGTCGCTATAAGGAGGAGTTTATTGTTTTTCCGAAAATCCTTTTGTGGAGTAGATTTGCTGATACAGCGGCTGTTTTTACTGCACTTTTTCGAAAAAGTGCATGAGAAAAAATAGTTAAACAACTATTACAATTGTGTTTGGTGGTGTTTACTCTTCATATTTTGTAATGTGTCCACAAGTAAGTTATATTTGCTTTATGGATTTAAAGAATAACAATCAAGAATATAAAGAATGGTTGATCGAGCTGAAGACAAAAATACGTTCTGCTCAAAACAAAATTGCATATTCTATTAATTCCCAATTATTGGAGTTGTATTGGCAAATCGGAAAAGATATTTTAGAAAAGCAGAAAGCAACCAAGTGGGGAAGCAATTTCATTGAACAAGTTGCAATTGAATTGAAACATGAATTCCCAAATATAAAAGGGTTTTCTCGTAGAAATCTATATGCAATCCGTCAATGGTATTCATTTTACTCTGCAAAATACAAATTTGTGCCACAACATGTGGCACAAATACCTTGGGGTCACAATCGACTACTTATTTCAAAAGTAAAGAACATAGAAGAAGCTGAATTTTACTGTAAACAAATCCATTCTAAAGGCTGGGATAGAGATACTCTTGAAATCCAAATTGATAATAATCTTTTTGATCGTCAGGGAATATCAGATAACAATTTTACAGAAACATTGTCAAAACCTCAATCAGAGCTTGTATCTCAAACTCTTAAAGATCCATATAATTTTGATTTTCTTGGCCTTGAAAACGATGCTCTCGAACTCACAATTGAAAATGAGCTAGTAAAGAATATCACAAAATTCTTATTAGAATTAGGAAAAGGTTTTGCATATTTAGGACATCAGTATAAAATTGAGATTGGTAATACTGATTATTTTATCGATATGCTTTTCTATCATACTGACCTTAGGTGCTATGTTGTAATCGAGTTAAAATCAGGTAAGTTCAAACCAGACTTTGCCGGAAAAATGAACTTCTACCTATCAGCAGTTGATAGTCAGATAAAAAAGAAAGATGATCAACCATCGATTGGAATATTGTTATGCAAAAAGAAAGACAAGATAGAAGTTGAATATGCATTACGTGATATAAATAAACCAATGGGAATTACTGAATATCGATTATCAGATGCTATTCCAAAAGAATTAAGGACGAAACTTCCTTCTATCGAAGATTTAGAATCCTCAATTAAAACTGAAAAACAAGAATATTAATAGAATATAACACCAAATGACAAACAACGATATATTAAGAAGAATCCGATACCTATTTAATTATAGCGACCAGAAAATGATGGAGCTATTCAAATTAGCAGATTATGATGTTGAGAAAACTGATGTAATGGACTGGCTCAGAAAAACGGAGGATCCTTTTTTAGTAGAAATGACTGATAAGGAACTGGCTATTTTTCTAAATGGATTGATTGTTGAGAAGCGTGGTAAACGAGAAGGACAAGTGCCTGAACCGGAGATGCATTTAAATAATAATATCATCCTCAGAAAATTAAAAATCGCATTAGACCTAAAAGCAGAAGATATCATTGCTCTTTTTGCTTCCATCGATATCAAAGTTGGTAAGCCTGAACTGAGTGCTTTTTTCCGTAAGCCGGACCATAAATCCTATAGACCTGTTTTAGACCAGTATCTGAGAAATTTCTTGAATGCTTTGCAGTTGAAGTATAAAAAAGCCCATTAAAATTGAATAATAATAAAACTTACATAATAATCTCTATTGGGATTTTATTTGGTGCATTATTTCCTATTGGAGTTTATACTTTAATTTTTAAAATCTTAGAGAGAATTCTATTTAATACGAGCTTGAATACATTCTTAGCAAGTGGAACATCTGCATACACAGCTGCCATTATTAGTATACTTAGTTTTAGTTTGATGATGGAGTATTTAATTACAAATGATTATTCCAAAGTTTCCCAGGTAAAAAAAGTATTTTGCGTTGGAATCATTGTAAACATACTAATTCATCTTTTATGGTTTTTTATTCCATTCATTGATGGCTATCTAGGCCTTGAATATATGAACACAATAAATCAAGCATATGAACTCCTTGCTTCAGATCTTGTTTTCGGACATTTGATAACTAATATCAGTGGTCAGTTGGTGACTTTCATTGGCATAGTCTATTTAATGTATAAAAGAATAACCCGATTTAATATTGATGAAAGCTAAAAAACAAGCTGCAGTTATTCTTAATAACAAAGTCCACCAAATTCTCAATTTCTCTCATCGAAAAAAAAGCATCATACTTCTAATATTCCAATGCAATCATCTAATCTAATTGTTTAGAGCTAACTATAGTTCAATCTTTGTTTTGAATTTTTAAACAGAGGTAATATGATAAAGCATCTCATTTTTATTCAGATCCTAATTTTAAGCATTATTCCTAATTTTATTAATGCGCAAGAGCAAGTATTTTCTTTAGAGGATTGCATTAATTATGCATGGGAAAATAGCACCGAAATAAGCCGTTCAAATAACAGTATTGATATTCAGAATGCATATCTAGATCAATCTAAAGCCAATCGTGCACCTAATCTGTATTTTAATGCCAACCAAACTCTTAATGCCACCAATACTTATCAGTATGAAGATGTTGATGGTCATTGGATTCAAGAGAATAGCTCTAACCTTTCCATGTCGTTAAGTTCTGAGATTACCTTGTATAATGGTGCAAAACTCAAAAACACCATTTCTCAGAACAAAACATTACTAGTAGCCTCAGAAACCGACAAACAAACCCAAAAGGAAATCATCAGCCTAAATGTACTAACAGCCTATATTAATGCGCTGCTTTCTATTGAAAATGTCGAGAACTACAAGACTCAGCTTGAGTCAACAGAGGAACAATTAAGTTTAGCAGAAGCGCGAAAATCTGCTGGAATGATTACAGCTTCCGACTTTTTAAATATTAAATCACAGTATGCTTCTGATAAGGCAAGTCTAACCAATGCAAAGAACACTTTAAAAAGCCAATTAGTAGCATTAATGCAGATCATGAATATGCCAACAAATCATTCGTTTACCATAATAGAACCGAGCATTGATGACCTGATAAAAATTGCTACAGAAACCGATGCTAGTACTGTATACAATACAGCTCTTGGACTTCAACCGTCCATAAAATCAGCTGAGCTGAACTTGGAAAGCACACAAATGGACATCAAAATCGCAAAAGCTGATGGATTACCACAATTAACATTAGGTAGTGGATTGGGAACAGGATATGTTTCGAATTTGAATAATGTGAACCTTGGGGAACAATTTTCAAATAAGTTGAGTCCTTATATTGGCCTTTCCTTATCTGTTCCCATATATCAGCGCAAAAAAGTTAAAACCAATATCACCATTGCCAATATACAAACACAAAATGAAGAGTTATTATTAGTTGATTTAAAAAATAATTTAAGAAAATATATTGAGCAAGCCTGTATAGATTCAGAAACAGCAAGTAGCAATTACTTTGCGCTTCAGGAGCAATATGATGCTGAAAACGAAGCCTATGAGCTTTCCAATGAAATGTTTAGTCAAGGCATGATTAACTCAGTGGATTTGTTAAGTGCAAAGACAGATTTTGTGAATGCCGAAAACATGCTCACACAAGCAAAATACAATGTATTGCTCCAAAATAAAATTATCGATTACTATCTAGGTAACAGCCTATTATTCTAAAATAAGAAATTATGAAAAAGATAAAACCACAAGGAAGAAAATTACTTCTATCATTTATTGGCCTTCTCATTATTGTAGCAGCCGCCTTTATATATATTTCATGGATTGAAATTGATAAGGAATACGTATTTGAAACTGAAACCGTAAAAAAAGGTTCAGTGAGCAATACCATTACTGCAACTGGAACATTGGAGGCTACCACAACAGTAACAGTGGGTACTCAAGTATCAGGAGTGATTGAAAAACTATATGTCGATTTCAACGCTATCGTTAAGAAAGGTCAGCTCATTGCTGAATTAGATAAATCTACCTTACAATCGAGTATTGAAAATGCTCAAGCAGATTTGGATAATGCAGAGGCAGAGTATGACTACCAAAAAGCAAATTACGAAAGAGTTAAGGGACTTTATGAAAAAGAGTTTGTAGCTCAAAGTGATTACGATTTGGCCATTTACTCTTATAAAAAAAGTAAAGCATCAGTAAAATCGGCCAAAGCCAACTTAGATAGAGCAGCTAGGAATTTAAGCTATGCTACCATATACTCTCCCATTGATGGAATTGTACTAAACAGGGCTGTGGATGAAGGACAAACGGTAGCATCGAGCATGAATACTCCGGAGCTTTTCACCATTACCAACGATTTAAAAGAAATGCAAGTAGAAGCCGATATTGATGAAGCTGACATTGGAATGATAGAAGAACAACAGCGTGTTGAATTTACTGTGGATGCCTTTCCCGACCTTAATTTTGAAGGGGAAGTATCAGAAATCAGATTACAACCCAATGAATCCTCCAATGTGATTACTTATATCGTGATCATTAGTGTGAAAAACCCAGACTTAAAGTTGAAACCAGGAATGACAGCAAGCATCACCACCTTTGTTGAGGAAGCCAATGAGGTTTTGGTTATTCCCGGAAAAGCCACTCGTTTTAATCCTGATAGCCAATTACTAGAGAATTATATGAACAGCATAACTTCGAACCAAGAAAATGCAGAAAATAAAAATCCTAGAAATATGGGAGAAGGTAGACCAGAGCGACCACCTGGAGGCAGACAAGAATTAGGAGAAACTCAAAAAGTAGTATGGCTTAAAGATGGAGATCATATTCGCCCTGTAGTTATTGAAATAGGAATAGATGGTGATTCAAACATAGAAATCATCTCTGGATTGCAAGAAGGAAATATAATCGTTACTTCCTTTGCTTATGGTGAAGATGGAAATACCAATGGCACCAGCAAAAAAAATGATGACCAGAAAAGTCCATTTGTACAAGAAAGGCCAAATAGAAAATCTGGAGGAGGTCCACCACGCTAATCAGATCCAAATTGCGAATAAATCCTATCACCAAAAAAATACAGCCATGAATAAACAAACAATTATAGAAATAAACAACCTGCACAAATACTATCAGGTTGGAGACGAGACAGTAAAAGCACTACGAGGAGTTGATTTATCGATTTCTAAAGGTGAATTTGTAGCCGTCATGGGCACTAGTGGTTCAGGTAAATCCACTTTGCTAAATATACTAGGCTGCCTCGATTTACCCACAAAGGGAGATTACTTTCTAGATGGAGAAAATGTGAAAACACTAAACAGAAACCAATTGGCTGAAATTCGCAATAAGAAACTTGGATTTGTATTTCAGTCCTATAACCTTTTGCCACGTACTTCAGCCCTAGAAAATGTAGAACTACCCTTGTTATATAATCCTCTGGTGAGTAATTCAGAAAGAAGAGAGAAGGCAGAACAAGCATTAATAGCTGTGGGTTTGAAAGATAGAATGAAACATTTATCCAATCAGATGTCGGGTGGACAACAACAGCGAGTTGCCATAGCAAGATCGATCGTCAATAATCCAGTGGTAATTTTTGCGGATGAGGCCACAGGAAACCTCGACACAAGAACCTCCTTCGAAATAATGGCTCTTTTTCAGGAACTTAATGACAAAGGCATGACCATTTGCTTTGTTACCCACGAACCTGATATCGCTAAATTTACAAAGCGCAATGTGGTTTTTAGAGATGGATTTATAATAAAAGATGAACTGATAGAAAATAGAAATAATGCAAACCATGCTCTTGCACAATTGAAAGAAGAAACCTATTCGTTTGACAACTAGTTTTTTCATTAAAAAAAAGAACTCATGAGACTTATAAACTTATTTAAAATAGCTATAGCAGCCATAAGACGGAATAAAATGCGATCTTTCTTAACCATGCTTGGTATTGTTATAGGAGTAGCTGCTGTAATTGCAATGTTGGCCATTGGACAGGGTTCGAATCAAAGTATTCGCGAAACCATTTCCTCCATGGGTACCAACCTTATTAATGTGATGCCTGCTAGTCAAAACCGAGGAGGCGTACAAAAAGGACGTTCTTCTTCTCAAACCCTAGATGTTGCTGATGTAACTTATCTAAAAAACAACAGCACACTCATTAGTGCCATCTCACCTGAATTAGACGGTAGCGGGCAAATAGTTTATGGTTCCAATAATTGGCCTACTTCCATTTATAGTGGAAACGAAGAATACTCCTTTATTAAAAAGTATGAAGTAGAATCCGGAAGAACCTATACTACAAAAGAAATTAAAAATGCCGCTAAGGTATGTTTGGTTGGACAAACGGTAATTGAAAACATTTTTACCGATGATGTAGATCCTATTGGTAAAACCATTCGATTCAATAATATTCCTTTTAAAATTATTGGAACTTTAAAGGAAAAAGGTGACAATACCTTTGGTCAAGACCAGGATGATATGATATTGGCTCCTTATACCACAGTGATGAAACGCCTATTTAGGCAAACCCATTTGCGTGCTATTGTCATATCAGCAAAATCGGAAGAGCAAATTACCGAAACCAGTGCTGAAATTACCAAATTATTACGCATGTCACATAAATTGAAAGATAGCGAAGACGATGATTTCGAAATTAGAACACAAGAAGAGTTAATCAGTAATTTCGGATCGATATCTGAAATGATGCTGGTATTACTTGGCTCTATTGCAGCCATATCCTTAGTTGTAGGAGGCATTGGCATTATGAACATCATGTATGTATCGGTTACGGAACGTACCCGAGAAATCGGATTAAGAATGTCTATTGGAGGCAAAGGAAGAGATATTTTGCGCCAATTTTTGCTAGAGGCAACTTTACTTAGTGTACTCGGCGGAATCATTGGCGTCGTTTTTGGCATAGTAACCTCAAATGTCGTAGCAAACCTACTTGCTTGGCCCATACTCATTACTACAGATTCAATAGTACTGTCCTTTTTGTTTTGTACATTTATTGGGGTATTCTTTGGATGGTATCCTGCTAAAAAAGCGTCAGCATTAAATCCTATTGAAGCATTGAGACATGAATGATGTAAAATATTTAGAATAATACCTTGTGCAACAATATAAGAACCAAATACACAAGGGTTTTGAGTATGTTCTTTAGGAAACAAAGAATAATTCTTATTTATGTTTGTACAAGTGCTTCTTTAAAAATACTAAATTTACCCTATGGAAATTTCAAAAAATAGATTAGACACATGGTTGCCACATTTTATTGGCTTGTTGCTATTTTCTATTCTCCCTATTTTTGTTTTCGAAAGTGATAATGATCGTTCAATTTTTTGGATGTATAGCTACTATTACCAATTGGTTTTTATGATAGTTGCCTTTTATGTTAATTATCTAGTCATTAGCCCTCACTTTTTCTTTAAAAAGAACAAGTTATACTTTTTTGGCATCTTAATACTTTTTACCGTACTACTACTGATTACTTCACAAATTTTATACGATTTACTAGAATTAGATAACCTTAGACGCGAAAGTTTTAATGGAAGTAGAGTTTTACCACCTAAACAAAACAATGGATTACATCCTAAACTTCTTGACAATTTCTTTCTAATGGTAGTTGTTTTAGGATTTAGCACAGGAATGGCAAATATCCAACGCTTAAAACGCAACGAAAATGATCAAAAAGAAATTGAAAAGGCTCGACTAAATACCGAGTTGGCTTTTCTGAAAAACCAGATCAGCCCACATTTTTTCTTTAACTCACTCAACAATATTTATGCATTGATAGCCATCGATGGCGACAAAGCTCAGCAGTCGGTTGAAAAACTATCAGGACTCATGAGATACCTCATCTATGATTCTGATATTAAAACTGTAGAACTAAGCAAAGAGTTTGAGTTTATGCAGAATTATATTGACTTAATGCAGCAAAGGCTGACTTCAAAGGTGAAGCTCTCCGTTAATATTCAGAAAGAAGTTCCTCATGTGGAAATTCCTCCTCTAATTTTTATTCCTTTTGTTGAAAATGCCTTTAAACACGGGATTAGCTATAGAGAGCCTTCTTTTATTGATATTACGCTTAAAACTGATGCCGATACTCTTTTCTTTAAATGTGAAAATAGCATTGCAAAGAAATCAGGGCCTCAAAATAACAATCAAGGAGGATTGGGAATTGTGAATATCAAGCGACGATTAAGTTTATTATATGGGGAGAAATCTAAACTAATCCAGTCGCAAAAAGATGAGATTTACTCTATTGAATTACAAATCCCTTTGAATACTTAATTATGGATAAAATTACATGTATTGCCATTGATGATGAACCTTTAGCTTTAGGTTTAATGGTGAGCCATATTCAAAAGACTCCATTTCTAGAGCTTAAAGCTCAATTTGATAATCCTTTTGATGCCATGGAATTTTTAGAGGGAAACCAAGTACAACTTCTATTCCTAGACATCCAAATGCCAGATTTAACAGGAGTCGAATTTGCTCAGATTTTAAATAAAAACAGCAAAGTAATTTTCACTACAGCTTATGATAAATATGCAATTGAAGGATTTAAACTTGAAGCACTTGATTATTTGCTAAAACCCATAAGCTATGAAGTATTTCTAAAATCAGCGAATCGAGCCTTAAAACACTTTAGCCTTGTTTCTAATTCTGAAACCAATGCTGTAGCAAATGTATCTTCTAATGAAAACTTCCTATTTGTAAAAGCTGACTATCAGGTGAAGCGTATTGACTATTCTGAAATATTATACTTTGAAGGCCTTAAGGATTATGTAAAACTCCATATAGAATCCTCATCAAAACCTATCGTATTTCACTCTACCATGAAATCTTTAGAGGAGAAACTTCCTAAAGACAGGTTTATGCGCATCCATCGCTCTTATATTGTTGGACTCGATAATATAAAAACCATCGAGCGCGACCGTATACTATTTGGAGAAGAAAGAATTCCTATCAGCAAACAGTATAAGGTAGCTTTTGATGATTTTATTAAAAGGAAATTTCTTTAATTCAATTGATTCTTAATTTTGTCTTCAAAGGCTGATAAGGCCGCTTTTGAACCTTCGCCCATGGCAATCACAATTTGCTTATAAGGAACGATGGAAACGTCGCCAGCAGCAAATACTCCTGCTTGCTTAGTACGACAATGAGCATCAATTTCGATTTCTCCAAATCTATTGGTATCCACTATTCCTTTAAACACATCGCTATTGGATTTGAGGCCAATTTGAACAAAAACACCATCGGTTACAATAGATTTTACTTCCTCACTAGCTCTATCTTTATACTGCATCGCATTCACCTTTTTACCATCCCCATCAATACTCATAGTGGCGGCATTGGTGATGATATCTACATTG
>JADGDY010000052.1 GCA_016744655.1 Bacteroidales bacterium
TATGATTATCAACACAATATAACGATTTTATTCTATTCCGTTCAATTATATATTATTAACTTTTGAACATTTTTGTGAAAAAAGTGTGCGTCTGCCCTGTCGAGTAGGAGTTCCATTTTGCCAGCATCCATTTTACTTAAATCCAATATTTCATTCACAAGATTCTCGAGATTAGAACTGCCCTGCTTTGCAATTTGGAGTAGCTTTTCTTGTTTCTGGGAATTCTGCTGATCTTTTAATAATGTTTTAATGGAACCCGAAATAAGTGTGAGTGGTGTTCGTAGCTCGTGACTAATATTAGCAAAAAAACGAGTCTTAGTTTGGTCTAGTACTTTCAGTTCTTCCGATTGCTTTCTACTTAATTCATTAGCTTTTCGTAGCTTCAAATAATAAAATGTAATAATACCACCAAAGATAAAAAACAGTGCCACTGAAAAAAACAACCACCTGCTCTTAAGCTTTTCAGCATTCAGTTCTTGGCTTTTCTTTTCAAAATTGTATTTTTTACTGATCTCAATTATTTGTTCTTGTTTATCACTCTCCATAAACCTCATCTCTGCTTTATGACTTTTGGTTGTAAAATCTAATACAGAATCTGTATGCCCTAATCCTCCATAGATATAAGCTTTTAAGTAATAATTATAATAATTATAAAAGTCATCATTATTAAGATATTTTTTTGTGTATAGTATGGCTGTGTCAATATGCAACAATGCCATTTCATAATTATTTAAAGCTAAATACATATTTGACACATTATGGTGCATGCTAGTGGCAGAGGTAAATACATTCAGCTTTTGGTAAAGGTACAATGCTCGCAATCCATAGGGGAGTGCATCTTCCTCATCAGTTTCAATTAAACATAAGATTAGAAACCCTTCAGCTTCTTCAAATATTTGTTGATGTTTTTGAGCTTTTTGAGTGGCTATTTCCGCATAATAACTGGCTGAGTCTCTGTTACCAGTAACTCGATGCCATGATGCATATCGAATAGCAAAAGCAGCATAAATAGAATCAATTTCATATTTTTCTATGAGGTATTTAGTTTCTTGGAGGTTTTTATAGGCATCCTCATATTGTTGGTTAATTTCTTGTATTTTGGCAATATCTCTACAAACATTGGCCAAAACAGACCACTCTTTATGTTTTCGGCTTTCATCTTTTAATTGCCATAAAAAATCTAAAGATGCTACTTCTTCTGTAGAATGATAAAGTGCCAATCCGTGAACCATCCTCACTCGAAATCCAAAGTTGCTGTCATACAAACCTTCATTTTTTAATTGTATCATTAGCGGCTCAGTAATAAGAATGGTTTGATCTCCTTGTTGAGCAATCATATGTTCTTTAGCTACTGACAATGCTTCTTCTTTTTCTTGCTGTGAAGCATAATACCTTTGCCCAAATACTGGTGAAGTGACTGTTAACCAGAAAAGGAGAATGATTATTTTTAGGAATGATAAGCTTTGAATACTATTTTTATTTAAATCAATAGGAATAGAATAGATTTTTAAAAATCTTTTTACTCTAAAATTCCGAAAGGGATGTTTTGACACACTTAAATTATTTAACATATGCTTTTTTACAAAAGTTATTTTAAAATACTTTGGTGTTGTTATTTATTAATTCATGAAATCAAAAATGTACATTAAGTTTAAATAACTGTAAATTAGATAATTGCTATTTTCTTAATGCTAAATTCAAGTTTGTGAATTCAGAAAATAATTAAATCTTTTTGTTAGGATCAAATTTGGTTGGGTAAATATAAAGTCTTTTAACCTAATGAGTTCTAGTGGAATCGAATATTAAGAAAAAAATATGATTTCTTAATTGAAGTAGTTAATTGGAGCATTAAAATACTTTCGAAGTGATTCAATATTATTATAAGAACTCCTGGTATATGTTTAAAGGGGCAATTTGCAATAGAATATGTTTACTGAAGATTAAGACAATCAATATTAGAAAATGACAAGCTTTTGGAAAATAAATTTATGGAGAATTAGAAACAGGACTTTGAGTAAATATATGCATCTCTTATTTATTAGTGTGGAAAAATAATTTTAACCCTTATTAAACATTTTTAGCCCAATAATTTATCTGGAATATAATCTTATTTTTATAAGATGTGCCAATAATTACGCTAATCCGTAAATTGCATAAAACAATCCGTAAATCGTATACATCATTCATATCTCGCTGTTCTACTTTTGCAGCGTAATCATTTAAGTAATAGGATATGGCATTAGAAATAAAGATAACACAAACGCAAAAAGGCAGGATAGCCATTGTAACGGGAGCAAATAATGGAATTGGTTTTGAAACCACAAAAGGACTAGCAAAAGTGGGTTATAAAGTAATAATGGCTTGCAGGAATATTGAAAAAGCTTTCTCTGCTAGGGATAGAATTTTGAAAGAAATTCCTAATGCAGATCTTGATATATTTCAGTTGGATTTAAGTGACCTCGAATCAGTCAAAGAATTCGCACAAGGATTTTCAAAAAAGTATAAAAAACTGAATGTTTTAGTAAATAATGCAGGTGTGATGACCTATTCAGATCAGAAAAATGGAGAAGGAATTGAACTCCAATTTGCAACAAATCACTTGGGGCATTTTGCTTTAACTTCCTTATTAATTGATATTATGCCTAATGATGAACAATCACGTATAATCTCTTATAGTAGTGTGGCTCATAAAAGTGCTAGCATTCATTTTGATGATATTGAATGTAAAAATGCAAAAGGTTATGGGGCTGCTTATGGCCAATCGAAACTAGCATGCTTAATGTTTGGTGATGAATTGAACAGACGATTAAAAAAGTCAGAAAGTAAAATCCTTTCATTATCTGTACATCCAGGAGTTTCTGATACTGGTTTGTTTAATGATATGTCCTGGATTCAAAGCTTTTTGTTTAAAGTATTAGGTTCATTTATAACTCATTCCAATGAAAAAGCAGCTATTCCAGCACTGTATGTGGTCTTATCAAATGATGTAAGGGGAGGAGATTACTATGGACCTACCGGAATGGGTGGTTTAAAAGGAAAGTTGGGTGTGTCTAAAAGGTCAGAATACTCAAAAGATGAGTTAATTGCTAAAAAATTATGGGATTTATCGGAAGAACTTAGCCGAATTGAGTTTAATTTGTAGTTGAAAATAGAATATACCATGGACGATATAATTAAAATAGAAAACATTAGTCAGTTATTTGAGATGATGTACCAAAGGAAACCATTACATCCCCTAGTTGGAATTATCGACTTCTCAAAGGATAACATTGATGCTTATAATGAAATGAAAGTATCAATGGGCTTCTATTCCGTGATGTTTAAAAATCTTTGTCCGGGTAGTATGCGTTATGGACGTAATTATTACGATTTTCAGGAAGGAACTCTGTTTTTTACCGCACCAAATCAAGTGGTGGTCATGGAAAACCTGGAAGATACAGAGGATGTTATTGGATGGGCTTTGGTTTTTCACCCTGACCTTATTCGTGGTACGAGTTTAAGTAGTAAAATGAAGGAATATAACTTCTTTTCCTACGACCTGTTTGAAGCTCTTCATTTGTCAGAAAAAGAACAACATAAATTGGGAGAAATTATTGAAGACATTGAGAGTGAATTAAAACAAAATATCGACAAACATAGTAGAACCTTGATTGTTTCTTCCATCGAGCTTTTATTGAATTATTGTAACCGTTATTACGATCGTCAATTTATTACTCGAACAGTTAAAAACAAAGATATCATATCAGATTTTGAAGGGCTTTTGAATACCTATTTTGAATCTGAAGAAATCCATAATTTGGGATTTCCATCCATTAAATATTTTGCTGAACAATTACATCTTTCATCAAATTATTTGAGTGATCTGTTGAAAAAAGAAACCAGTAAAAACGGAACGGAACATATACAGTTTCATGTAATTGAAAGGGCAAAAAATAAACTCTTAAGTTCCTCTGTTTCTGTTGGTGAAATTGCATACGATTTAGGATTTGAATACCCACAGTATTTCAGCAAAATGTTTAAAAAGAATACCAGAATGACCCCCGTTGAATACCGGAAGCTGAACTAGTAAAACATACCCTTCTTAGGAGTTAATTACCACCTTAGTAATTAATAATTTCATCGTAGAATCAGACTTTATACCATAAAGTTGATAAGAGTCTGAATACATTGATGCAGGTAGACTATGCACCTGCAATGAGAAAACATGTATTTAATAATTTAAAACAATAATAAAATGAACATGAATAAAATAGTAATAATACTAGGTCTGATTCTTTTACAAGCGTTTGTGAGTAACAGTTTTGGACAAAATAGCAAGTTAAGTAAAAACGAAAAACATTATACAATGAAAAACAAAAAAGCGTTAATTATAGTTACCAATCATTCAGATTTTGAACATCCAAAAGCGGAACCTACTGGGCTTTGGCTATCGGAACTTACCCATTTTTTTGATGAATTTGAAGCAGCCGGAATTCCTATGGATATTGTAAGTATTAAGGGTGGTAAAATACCTGTAGATGGTAGAAGCTTGAGTGGAATTATGTTGGATAAAGCCACAAAAAAACGTTATGAAGATACGGAGTTTATGTCTTTATTGGAAAATACAAAGTCCATATCAGAAGTGAACTACAAAGACTACGATATTCTTTTCTTTGCCGGAGGTCATGGGGCCATGTGGGATTTTGCCAATAACGAAAAACTGAACGCTCTAACTCGCGAGATGTACGAGTGTGGCAAGCTTGTTTCTGCTGTATGTCATGGTGTGGCGGCCTTACAAAATGTAAAGCTCTCTAATGGTGAGTATCTTATTAATGGAAAAAAAGGAACAGGTTTTCCATATTTCGACGAATCTATAGCAGGTGTAAAACAATTTGTACCCTATAATCTTGAGAAGAGATTGAAAGAAAGTGGAATGAAGTATAGTAAAGCCTTTATTCCACTAAGAAAGCATACTGTTGTTGATGGACGACTTATCACTGGACAGAATCCAAACTCCACAACAAAAACAGCTCGAAAAGCCCTTGAAGTGCTTGAGACACTATAATTATATAATGTTTATCATGGAGAAATAAATGAAGTGATGGTTTCTAAGCTGTCACTTCATTTATTATTATTTAACTTCTATTTATTGATCTGATTCCCAAAACAAAGAATACTATTTAATCTTATTATTTCATTACATCAATGATTACATTTCCAGTTTTCTGTCCTGTCATTACATATTCATAAGCCTCAGAAATATCTTCTAATGAGTACTCTCTATCAATTACAGGTTTAAAGAATCCTTTCTCCAAAAGATTACTAATATATGGTATCGTTATTTCTTTACCATAAGGAATTGGAAAAATTACTTTCTTGCTAAACAAAGAATAAAAGATGTTTTGGGCATAAGGTCCTAATTCTGAAGATATATATATACCTTTTTCTTTTAATATGGGTTTGCATTTTCCATAGGTACTTTTACCCACAGCATCAAAAATAAAGTCATACTTTTCATTGTCATTTGTAAAGTCTTCTGTTGTGTAGTCACAAATCTTGTCTGCACCAAAAGACCCTATTAGCTGAATGTTTTTCGTATCGCATGTAGCGGTTATTTTAACATCATATTGCTTTGCCATTTGTAAGAGCGCAGAACCTATTCCACCTGTTGCCCCGTTTATTAGAATTTTTTGACCAGCTTGTAAATTTGCTTTATAAATGAAAGAGTGTGCATAATTGGCACCTTCTAAACTTGCAGCAGCAAGCTTATAATCAATGTTATTTGGAATAGGAAAGAGGTTTTGTTTGTTTATTGTTGCATATTCTGATTGTGATTCAGAACCCATGTCATTAAAACAGAATACTTTATCTCCGACATTAAACGAATCAACATTTTTTCCTTTAGCTATTACTTCGCCTGCAAAATCTGTCCCTAATATTATTTTTTTTGGTTTGAACAGCCCTAAGAAAAACCTCATAATAAATGGCTTGGCTGTCAAATTTGCACAATCTGTTCTGTTGACTGTGGTAGCATAAATTTTAACTAACACATCATTATCAAGAGGAATAGGTTTTTCAATATTTTCTATTTTAATCTGCTCGGATGAACCATATTTTATACGAATTGCTGCCTTCATTTCTACCTCTTTCATTTTTTGTTAATAGTGATGAACAATAGCAAATATATATAAAGTAAATGATTGCCATCTTCAAACTTTTCAGTCTTTAGGAAAGTAGAAGTAGGAGGCAATCGCTGACTTTAAAAGGAATAGTTTCATCTCGTTTCATCTTTTTTCTTGTATTAGAAATTCTTCAAGGGATAGTTTTGTAATTTGTATATTCTTACTGGATTTTTTATTCGGATGTAAAAACCTGAATTATTTCTAGTAAATCAATTTATGTAATATTTCCATTAAGATAATCACTAAATTTAAGATGATTAGAACGGCATGAAGCCAATATTTTTTACTAAATATCAATAAGAAGTTCATCATTAGATAAACTAGAAATGCAATTAAATTAGGTATATTTAAAGGTGTGGATTCTGCTAATTTTGGAACGATAGCAATTAATATAGATATGATAGCTACTGCAGACATTAAACTCCAAAGATAGCGGTGATGTTGAAAATAATATGCTTTTAAATTGATGCCTTCTTCTGGAACCTGATCAGGGAGAACTACAGAAACCATTAAGAAAAGCAAAATCATTACATGACCATATACAATAAAAGTAACAATAGTGTATTCTTCAATATTATTACCGGGAATAGCCATCGCCCACCAATTTTTAAGAATGACTAAAAAGATATACCAAGCCAAGAGAAGTGGAAGCCAATTCCATTTCACATTTTTACGTGCTTTAATCAATTTGTGAAGACTTGAGAATAAATCGGTCAGTGTGAGTCCGTAAACAATTGTAAATAAAGTTACTATGATCTCTAATTTTGACATGTTATAGGTGTTGCTCTTTTTTGTTGGTGTTTTATTTTTGTATATTGGTGAGGATGCTACAGGATTTTGTTTTTAATAAAATTCATTTGAACTATTCATTCGAGAATTAGTAAAATGATATTTAGCCTACCGAATCCTATATTTTTACAAATCATCTAGAGTTATATTTTCTTTTTTGGAAAAAAGTATTCCTCCTGATTTAATAATTTAAGTAAAGTTGATTATCTCTTTAGCTATTTGTTTAAGTCTTTGAAATATATGGTATTGTGTGGGTTGGAGAGCTTTTGGAGTTGATTACTTTCTTTATTTGAATGCTAATTATTTATAGGACTAAAAAATCTGATTTTATTTTTTAAAAGAGATTAATTATCCTTTCTTTTGATCAGGAAATCTATGTTTTTTTTGTTTAAACAACCCATGAAAAATCATGGGTTGTTTTATCTTTTTGTAAAAAAATAATCTATTCAGCTTTTGTCCAATAAGTAGTCTTTCCTACCCATTTAACGCCAATATATCCTTTTATCATTAGTGAGCCATTGTCTTCAAATTCCATATAACAGCTATAAGTTTTTCCACTTTTAGGGTCATAAATTTCGCCATCTTCCCATTCTTCATCGTCATAAGAGAAGTCTTTTAAAAGAACAATCCCTTGAAGCTCTCTTTTCTTCATTTCATCATCAGGATTCTCAACATCTAGTTTTGGGCTTCCATCTTCGTTGTTTGGTGTTTTTATCCAAACTAATTTGCCAAAATATTTATCACCTTGCTTATAGATTTCTACTTTTCCATCTTTTTCTTCATTGAACCATTTTCCAATAATTTTGTCCCCATCAGTTTGTGCAATTAATGGTAAGAAAAAGATACTCAGCATAAATAGTAATGCTACTTTCAGTGTTTTGTTTTTCATAAACTTATGTTTTCTTTTTAGGTTTCTTTTTTGATATTATATTCACTTCGTTTGAGCAAATATAATATTTATTCATTGGAATCAAATAAGTCTAAAGAAGGTTTCTCTCGCTCTACTTCTTTCACTTCCATATTTCTAGCGTCAATATCAGCTTTCATTTTCCATTTCCCTTTTTCAAAATAGAATGCATCTACAGCATTGCCCATTGGAACCATGAATTCAGGTAAATCGGCTAAATCTGGATACATAGGAATCAGATGGTCATAAACGATAAGTTCTTCAGAAAAGGTTTCGGTCTCGTACTTCTTTTTCTTCTTGTTCCACTTTCTGGTTCTAAAGCTATATTCTCCATAATCTAGTTGAAATTTACTTTGGGAGTTGTAACTGAATAGCATCCTCTTGTGGTATTGCTTTTCAATCATAAAGAAATTCAATTTTCCAAAACTTGGTCTTCCGCTCTTGCTTAGTGTAATTACTTCTATAAGTTTATAGGCTGTTTGTTCTTGACTAGGAAGCCATCCAAGCAATGTGTAATAATCTTTTTTGTTATATGATGTTTCTATCAATTTCAGATAAAGAGCAGCTGGCCAATTATCTTGATTATAAGTCTCTTTTGTATTGATGCTTTTGTGGAAATCGTTGGGAATTAATTCAAAAACTTTATATTCTTTTTTGCTTTCACTATAGCTTTTAATAAAGCCATAATGCTCCCATTTATTATCGAATAAAATTGCCCATGTCACAACATGTATTTTCTTATCTTGACTGATGAGGCTATATAGCAATCCCGTAGAATCAATTTTCACAAGTTTTTTATTGTTTACTAATAGGAGGGAATCTATTTTTTTTATCAACTGAGAATTAAGAATAAGCTTTTTTTCTGCTTCATTCTCATTTAGTATTTCTTGAGAAATACGTGTTATATCTTCAGTTTGCGCAAAAATAGGGAGATAGAACCCAAAAGCAATGAGCAGAAGAATAACATGAAAATCAATAGGATTTTTTCTTTTTATCACCATAATTAGCGCTTGAACGAAAACTCAAAAATTTATCAAGACAAATATATAACGCATATTTGATTAGTTTATGGTGTATTCTATATTTTTAACTAAATTTGAGCCATCTAATAGGATATTTGTAAACCCACCTTTTTAATACTAATAAAATCAAGAATCATGATCAATCGTTTTACGACTTATGTGATGACAGGAGTTCTGGTATGTGGACTTTTGTTTTCGGGACCCGCTTGGGCCAAAAAGAAAAAAGAATCTGATGAGAAGGAATCTACAGTTCTCGAAAAAGCTAATATTGGCTTAAGCTGGAGAGGAATAGGACCTGCTTTTACCTCTGGTAGAATTGCAGACTTTGCTGTTAATCCTGATAATCCTAGTGAGTATTATGTTGCTGTGGCTTCCGGTCATATTTGGAAGACCTATAATAACGGTAATACATGGAATCCTATTTTTGACAATAATGGAGCGTATTCTATTGGTTGTTTAAAAATGGATCCTAATAACAATAATGTGATTTGGGCTGGAACAGGAGAAAATAACCACCAAAGAGCTTTAGGTTATGGTAATGGAATTTATAAGTCTGAAGATGGTGGTGATAGTTGGACCAATATGGGTTTGAAAGAAAGTCGTCAGATTGGTATGATTGCCATTGACCCTCGTGATAGCGATGTGGTTTATGTGGCTGCTGAAGGATCTGCTTGGGGACCTGGAGGCGAAAGAGGATTATATAAATCTGTTGATGGTGGAGCTAATTGGGAATTAGTCTTAGAGATTAGTGAGCACACAGGAATCAATAATGTGGTTTTAGACCCTATTGATCCTGATATGATTTATGCTACTGCTGAACAAAGAAGAAGAACTGGATTCGGAAAAATCGGAGGAGGGCCAGAATCAGGTCTTCACGTTTCGAAAGATGCAGGTAAAACTTGGAATAAAGTGACCAAAGGTTTGCCAGGTGGTCATGTAGGTGGAATGGGAATTGCTATTTCTTCAGTGGATAGAAATGTAGTTTATCTAATTATAGAAGCACAAGGAAAATCTGGTGGATTCTTCCGTTCAACAAATAGAGGAGCCAGTTTCCAAAAGATGGGTTCTCACAATGCAAGTGGTCAATACTATAATGAAATATACTGTGATCCAATTGATGTAAATACTGTTTATTCTGTGGAGACTATTAGTAAGGTGAGTCGTGATGGTGGTAAAACTTGGAAATCTCTTGGAAACAATGGTAGACACGTTGATGATCATGCCCTTTGGGTGGACCCAACAGATACTAAGCATTTTATCATTGGAACCGATGGTGGTGTTTACGAAACTTACGATGGTGGTAAGAATTACATATTTAAATCTAACCTTCCTGTAACTCAGTTTTATAGAGTTGCTGTTGATAATTCTGAGCCTTTCTATTGGATTTATGGAGGAACTCAAGATAATAATAGCTTTGGTGGTCCAAATATGAATACCACAAGAAGAGGTGTTACACAAGGTGAATGGAAAACTACTTTAGGTGGTGATGGATTCTGGCAAGCTATTGATCCAGACGATCCAAATATAGTTTATTCAGAATATCAATACGGAAATGTTTCTCGTTATGATAAAAAATCAGGAGAAAGTATTTCAGTTAAACCTCAACCTAAAAAAGACGAATTGACCTTTAGATGGAATTGGGATGCTCCTATGTTTATTAGCTCTCATCAAGGACAAACTCTATATATTGCTGCTAATAAAGTTTTCAAAAGTACAGATAGAGGTCATAGCTGGAAAACCATAAGTGAAGATTTAACTCGCAACGAAGATAGAAATCAGTTTAAAATGATGGGTAAATATTGGCCATCTAATGCTGTTGTTAAAGACATGTCTACTTCACAATGGGGAACTATTGTAGCTATGGCAGAATCTAAAGTTAAAAAAGGTTTGCTTTATGTTGGAACCGATGATGGTTTGATTCAAATTACTGAGGATGATGGCGAAAATTGGTTCAAAGTAAGTAGTTTTCCTGGTGTTCCAGAATATACTTATGTGAGTGATATTATGCCTTCTAAGTTCGACGAGAATGTGGTTTTCGTTACTTTCAATAATACCAAAGCAGATGATTTTAAACCTTATGTATTAAAGTCTACTGATAAGGGACGCACTTGGACTTCTATTGCAGCTAATCTTCCAGAAAATGGTTCTGTTCATACTTTAGAGCAAGATTTCGTAAAGAAAGATTTACTTTTTGTTGGTACTGAATTTTCATTCTTCTTCTCTATTGATGGTGGACAAGAGTGGAAAAAGCTGAATGCAGGAATGCCTGATGTAGCTGTTAGAGATATTGCCATTCAAGAAAGAGAAAATGATTTGGCTATTGCTACTTTTGGTCGTGGATTCTATGTTTTAGATGATTATTCACCATTAAGAGAAGTGAATGCCGATTTATTTGATAAAGACGCATTCTTATTCCCAATTTCTGATGCTTTAATGTATGTTCAAACTGGAAACAGGTATGGACAAGGTTCTATGCCGTATTATGGTAAGAATCCTGAGTTTGGAGCTGTATTTACTTATTATATTAAGGAAACTCCTAAAACCATTAAATCAGAGAGACTAAAGAAAGAGAAAGAACAGTTTAAAGCTGGAGAAAAAATACATCAACCAACAGTTGAGGAATTAAGAATAGAAGCCAGACAATTAGCTCCATATTTGGTTTTTACTATTAAAGATGAAGCAGGTTCTGTGGTTAAAGAGCTTTATAAAAAGCCTTCTAAAGGTGTAAATCGCATGAACTGGAATCTTCAGTATTCTGGTTTCAATCACATTGAAGCTGATGAGTTTATGCCTACTGCTAATAAAAACAATTGGGGTTATCCAGTTATACCTGGGAAATACAATGTAAGTATTGATTTGGTGTTTGATGGAGAAAAGAAAGCTTTAGCTGGACCAGTTGAGTTTATTGCAAAACCATTAAATAATGCTACATTGCCTGCAAACCGTGGTGTTTTAGTAGCTTTCCAACGTCAGATAACAGAGGTGATTAAAACAATGAATGGTGCTGGACAATATATGGATGAGTTGGAGAAGAGAATCGCCTCAGTACGTCAAACTATCCATAATACACCAGGAATGCCTTTTGAATTAGGAGTGAAAACTAAAGTTATTGCTGAGCAATTAGACGATCTATTTTTCCAATTAGATGGAGTAGAAGCAAAAGCAAGTTGGGAAGAAGTTCCTCCAGCTATTGTTCCTTTAAGTAATAGAATTCAAAGTATTGTTTGGGGAATGTGGAGTTCTACTTCAGAGCCTACTCAAACTATGGTTGATAATTATGCCATCATAGTGGAGGAGGTTCCTCAAATTCTTAAGACCTTAGAAAAAATGGATGCCGATATGAAAATGGTAGAGCAAGAGCTAGAAAAAGCTGGAGCACCATGGACACCAGGTAGAATTCCAACCTTTAAGAAATAATAGAATATTTTAAATATGAGAAAGCTCAGATGATAATCTGGGCTTTTTGTTTTTTATCTAAACGCGAAGTGAAGATGAAGTGACGAAATACTTGATTTTCAATATTCGTTGAGCAGAGTCGAAACGACCAATATGATTTTTCAGAATGCCTCTTTTTGCTTTTTATCAGAACACCTTGTTACTCTTGCTACATTGCCAGCTAGTCGAAATCGAAGTGAATACTAATAATTTTCTTGAGTTCTGTTAAACCACTATTTCCTACCATAAATGCTATTGAATTCTCAAGTCAAGCAGGCTGAAAGTCTGCAATAATATAACATGGGGCAAGCGAGGAACGAGTAACACCCCATGTTAGTTATGGTTTTATTATAATGAGCCACCCGATAAGTTTGCAAAAAAAAACTTCCATGTGGGGAGGCGATAACTAATCTGGTTTATATGGGATGTACTATTTTAAAGCTATTACACCAAGAAGCTCAAAGGAGTCCCGAAAAATACCAAGTGCAAACAAGAAAGTAATATGTAGATGCACAACCTGAAAAAGATTTTTGCGAGATGAGAAACTTCAGTAACCTACCAAATAGCACCAATAATTAAATAAACTAGCACCAATGAAACTGTGGTAATAGGTACACCACCAATAACCGAAGTTAAAATACTAGCTATAACATTCAAGTGTTTTCTAATTCTCTTATAAATATAAGAGATTACGAGCATCATTGGAAGGCCATAAAATAAATAACCTTCAACCATTCTCCAACCAAAAATTTGGTGGAAGTAATCCGTGTCTTTATCTATCCAGATTAATAGCATGATGGACAATGAGACTAAAATGAAAATAATAAAATAGGGAGTAATTTTGTTTAACGTTTTCATAAGATAGTTTTAAAACAAACGGAATATTTAAAATATTATTACAAATATAGCTATATTATTACCAAATCAGAGCATCATGTTCTCATATAACTACAAAATTTCTACTATGTAAATTTAAAATAATGAACTATTTTTGCCCAACATATTTAAAATCAAAAAACAATGAGAAAGAGAATCGTTGCAGGAAACTGGAAAATGAATAATAACTTCGAAGAAGCTGATGAATTATTGTTTCAATTGGCCGAAGGCATTAAAGATTTGGAATTAGAAAATGAGGAAGTTATCATTTGTCCTCCAGCATTATACCTAGAAATGAGTACTGATGTTGGATTGGAAAATGGCTTTTCAGTAGGTGCACAAAACTGTTCTACTCAAGATAAAGGCGCTTATACTGGAGAGATTTCAGCTTCAATGCTAAAATCATTAGATGTAAGCTATTGTTTAGTTGGCCATTCAGAAAGAAGAAAATATTTCAAAGAAACACATCAAGATTTAGCTCAAAAAGTAGATCAACTTTTAGAGAATGAGATTTCTGCTATTTTCTGTTGTGGAGAATTATTGGAAGAAAGAGAAGCTGAGAAGCATTTTGACGTAGTTAAAGGTCAAATAGCTGATAGCTTATTTCACCTAAGTGCTGAAGAATTAGAAAATGTTGTAATAGCATATGAGCCAGTTTGGGCTATTGGAACTGGAGTTACTGCTTCAACAGAGCAAGCACAAGAAATGCATGCTTATATCAGAAGCATTCTTGTAGAAAAGTATGGAGCTGAATTAGCTGAAGAAATTACTATCCTTTATGGTGGTTCTTGTAATGCTAAAAATGCCAAAGAACTATTCTCTCAGAAAGATGTAGATGGTGGATTAATTGGTGGAGCATCACTAAAAGCAGAAGATTTTATCACCATCATAAAGAGCTTCAATTAATGGCATATCTCGAATTAAATTTCAGCATTGAGCCTATGATTCCTGCAGCCGAAATATTGGTGGCAGAATTGAGTGAATTAGGGTTTGAAAGTTTTGTGGAGGAGGAGTCTAACTTAAAGGCTTATATCCAAGAAAATCAGTTTGACGAGAAATTGGTAAACGAGTTGTTTAGTATGAATAACGCTGAGTTTAAGATTTCATATCAAGCACAAAAGATTGAAGACCAAAATTGGAATGCAAAATGGGAAAGTGAGTATGAACCTGTGCTCATCGACAACAGATGCTATATCCGAGCTCCATTTCATCCTTCAAAGCCCGATGTGGAATTTGAGATAGAAATATTGCCACAGATGTCTTTTGGAACTGCACATCACGAAACCACTTATCAAATGATTCAACTTTTGATGGATGAAGATGTGACAGATAAATCAGTTTTGGATATGGGATGTGGAACTGCAGTTCTGGCTGTTTTAGCAGCAATGAAAAATGCTAAAACCATCCACGCCATTGACAACGACGAATGGGCATACCGCAATGCTTACGATAATGTGAGGAAAAACAATTACTCAAATATACTCGTAGAACAAGGTGATGCCTCAAATTTGAAAGACCAAAACTACCAATTGATCATCGCAAATATTAATAAAAACATCCTCCTCAACGATATGCATGCTTACGTTGCTGTGCTTGAAAAAGGAGGAAAGATTTTCTTTAGTGGATTCTATGAAAACGATTTAGAAGACATTACAAATAAAGCTAATAGTTTGGGCTTAACCTACGAAAATCACATTTCTAGAAATAATTGGGTTGCAGCAGTGTTTTCACTGTAAATTAGTAACTTTTAGATATTTAAAACCGTCAGATGATAATTAATCACTGACGGTTTTTTATGTTGATATCTCAAATTTTATTAACAATTATTGGTCTTTTGAGTCGTTTTTTGTGAACAAATTTGCTCCAACACAATGCCCGATTGTATTATCTTTGTTTAATTCCCAAAATTGCAGTTATGACTATGGTTTTTAGATTATATAATAAATTTTTGTTTGTTTTCATTTTGATAGTATTGAGCACTTTTGGTTATGCCCAAAAGAATGCCAAGACAATGCCTTATTCTTCAGAAGAATATTTTGTCGCCCTTGAAGATCATTTTAGCCCAAGTAGAATTCAGGATAAAGATAAAAAAGAGGCTAAGAAGCTAATGAAGGATTTGGAAGAAAAATGGGAAATGGGCTATTTTTCCAATGAAATCAAAGAGAAGATTTATGTTACTTCTAATTTAATGTTAAAGAATAAGATGAGGGCTGTTCCTTATTTTATGGACTATTATCACGCTTTAATTGCAATTATTGATAAACAATTACCAGAATCAAAAGTAAAGAATTGGATGTCAAGTGTTGACTTGATTCTAAATAAAAAGAAGAATAGAGATTTTACTACCTACCTATCTAATTCTTTAAAACTTTTTCAAGAAAATTATATTTTCTCAAACAGAATTATTCAATGGAAGGTTGGAAATGATTGGGAGTTAAAAGTAGATTCAACAGTTCGATATATTTTCTCCAATACTGATTTAGTTTGTTATACAAAAAAAGACAGTTCTAATATATATGGTACAAATGGAACTTATCATGTGTTTGAAAACCATTGGGATGGAGAAGGAGGAAGGATAGATTGGCAAAGAGCTAACTTAGATCAAAATGAGATTTATGCCAATTTAAAAGACTATCAAATTGAGATGAAAATGTCTAAATTTCAGGCTGATTCAGTGGAGTTGTTTCATTATCGATATTTTGATGTACCACTTCTTGGTGAGCTAGAGGAACAAGTATTGGCGAGTAGAAGAGGACCGAAAGCACTATTTCCTGCATTTACTTCTTATACAAAACAGTGGAGAATTCCTGAGATATTCAAAGATATTGATTTTTCTGGAGGATTTAAAATTGAGGGAGCTAGGCTTATTGGTATTGGTGATGCTCAAGATCCTGTGGTTCTTACCTTTAAAAGAAACGATAAGAAATTTGTTTCCCTAAGCTCTAATAGCTTTTCAATTAGTATAGACAAAATCAGGTCACAAAATTCAAGTGTGACCATACATTACCAACAAGATAGTATTTATCATAGTGGTTTAAGAATGAGCTACTCTGACCAAACTCGTGAGCTTTCATTAATTAGAGATGAACGTGGAGTACGTGCAGATCCATTTTTTAATACTTTCCATCAATTAGACATGTTTGTTGAGGCCGCTTATTGGAAGTTGGATGAGGATATTATGGATTTTGATATGATTAAAGGAATGAATAAAAGACCAGCTTTTTTCACATCCAATAATCGCTATTCATTGCAACATTTTGAAGAGTTGATGGGAATGGATGCAAAACATCCTTTAAGCCTCCTAAATAAATATACTCAAGAATCAGGTTCTAATATTGTGCATATTTTAGATTATGCCAATTTCTTACGGATGCCCTATGAACAAGTAAAACTTCAACTTTTATCATTAGCACATGAAGGTTTTGTGATTTATGATGTTGATAATGACTTAGTTATTGTGAAAGATAGAACTCCTTTTTATTTGAATGCCAGAACTGGAAAAGTGGATTATGATGTTATTTCTTTTCGTTCGGCCAATACTAAACTGACAAATGCTGAACTTCAACTGGATAGTTTCGATTTAAAGATCAATGGAGTACAAAGGATTATTCTTTCCGATTCTCAGAATCTAGTTATTGAGCCTGGAAATACAGGTATTGCAGCTGACGAATTTATCGTAGTCAGTAAGAATAGAGATTTTCGCTTTAATGGTAAAATTACCGCTGGACGATTTAGTTTTAAATCTTGGGGATGTACCTTTGATTATAATGCCTTTAAATTGGATATGCCCCAAATTGATTCACTTTGGTTTTGGGTAGAAGGGAGACCTTTGCCAACAGGTGGACGAGAGAGGAAGCAGGTTCAAACAGCTCTTATCGATTTATCTGGGGACCTTCTCATTGACCATCCATCTAATAAATCAGGTTTAAAACCTTACAAGGAATACCCGGTTTTTAATAGTAAGAAAGATTCTTATGCCTATTACGATCAGTATTTTATAGAAAAAGGAGTTTATACTAGAGATAGATTTTACTTTAGAATTAGCCCTTTTGTACTTCAATCACTTGATAACATTAAAACGGAAGATATTAGCTTCGATGGGTTTTTATATTCAGGAGGAATCTTTCCAGATATAGCAGAGCCTTTGCGTGTTATGGATGATTATTCCTTAGGGTTTTCGAAAGGAACACCTGATAGTGGCTTACCCGCGTATGGAAATAAAGGAACTTTCTTTAATACAGTGAGTTTAAGTAATAGAGGATTGCGTGGAGATGGTAACTTAGATTATCTTACTTCTAAAACCCTAGCTTCCGATTATATTTTCTATTTGGATTCAATGAATGTTCATTCTGAAAGTTTTAATATTGCTCCAACCACTGGAGCTGTTGAATTTCCGACTGTTTCTGGTAATAACGTATATCAACATTGGATGCCTTATCAAGATGAAATGGAAATCTATTCTAAAAAGGAATTCATTAGTATGTATGATGAGGAAACCACGATAGAAGGAATGCTTAGTTTAAAGCCTTCAGGTTTAAATGGAGATGGAAAACTTCATTATAAGGTGGCCTATATGACCTCCAACAAATACGATTTTCAAAACTTAACCTATCATGCCGACACCGTTGATTTTGTGGATGATGGTTGGGAGTTATCCAACTTTAGTGCCGATGCTGATTATACGGAAAGAAAAGTGTTGTTTACTTCAAATGGTGGAACTTCACTGGTGAAATTTCCAGAAAATCAATACATATGTTATATGGATGAAGCCACTTGGTATATGGATAAAGATGAAACTACATATTCCAAAAAAGATGCAACCATGCCAGAAGAATTAGCTGGGAAATCGATTCGAGAACTTGCCGATATAGAGATTACAGGATCAGTTTTCTATTCAGTTCATCCACGACAGGATTCCTTAACTTTTATATCAACGAAAGCTAGCTTTAATTCTAGAAAAAAAGTTATTCGAGCAGATGGTGTAGTATTGATTAATGTAGCTGATGCTGCTATATATCCTACAGATTTATCTGTAACCATTTTAAAAGAAGCAGATATGGTTCCATTAGAGGGTGCTAAAATCCTTGCAAATACCACCACAAAATATCATGAGATTAATGATGCTGAGGTGAAAATTAATGGAAAGAAAGACTACTTAGCATCAGGTTCTTATGTTTATCTTGATAAGAATGATATGAAGCAGAATGTATTCTTCAATCATATTTCAGTGGATACTACTTTTCAAACTGTGGCATCAGGAACCATACTTAAAGAACAAGCTTTTACATTAAGTCCTGCATTTGAGTATTATGGAGGTGTTCACTTATTGGCGAGTAGAGAGCCTTTGGAATTTGATGGAGGATTTAAACTGAAATCTGCTTGTATTAGAGGTGAACATTGGATAGGCTTTAAATCTATTGTAGATCCTATGAATGTGATGCTTCCTATTCCTAAACAACCTAGAGTTCCTGATATTTCTAATACCAGAAAATTTGTGGGAATAGCAAACAATAGAGACGCAAGAGAAGTATATTCTATTTTCTTGGAGAATAAAAAAGAATATTACGATTCCATTTTAATGACAGCCACCGGATATATTTTATATGATCAGAGAAAATCTGAATATAAAATCTCAACTGAGGAAAAGCTTCAGCAATTTAGTCGGCCTGATAATTATTTTAGTTACAATGCAAATACATGTAAAACTCATGCTGAAGGGCATTTAAGGTTTGATGTGAGAACTTCTGATTTCAAAATGAAATCTTGGGGTATGGTAGATGAAAAAGATGGTGATGCAGACTTTAAAGTTGCTACAGCTTTTGATTTCCACTTTTCCGAGAAAGCTTTAGCCGAAATCGTAAACGTGTTTAAAACTGCTGATGCTGAATTTTATGATATGGGCTCCGACTTCTATTCTAAAGTAGCTGGAGGCTTTATGGGAATTAAAGCAGCGGATAAATACATCTCCGATATAGAAATGGGCAAGAACAAAAGAATTCCTGAGCCATTACAGCATACTATTTTTATTAATGAAATGGATATGAAATGGTATACTGGAGCTCAAAGTTATATAGCGAAAGGAGCATTTGCCATCGGAGGATTTCTAAAAGATAGAATAAACAGTGAAGTGGAAGGATATGTAGAGTATAGGAAAATGCGAACACAAGATGAAATCAATATTTACTTCGAAGTTGGAGGAGAATGGTTCCATTTTAATTTCCAAGGTCAAACATTAGAAGCTATTTCATCATTAACCAAATTTAATACAATTATAAAAGAAGATATGGATGCAAAAGGTGATAAAAACACCCTAAAAGAGGATAACGATAAAGGTAAAAAATCTAATTATAGATATAATTTAGGATCCACAAAGGAGAAAAATGACTTCATCAATAGAATAAAACCATATTTATAATGAGTGATTGGTTGCAACTGATTTTAGGTATCATCACTTCTTACCTATTAGGAAGTATTCCTACATCTGTATGGATTGGGAAATGGTTCTATAACACAGATATAAGAAAAAAAGGTAGTGGAAATGCAGGAGCCACAAATACTATTAGGGTTTTGGGATTTTATGCAGGAATTCCAGTTTTGCTATTCGATGTATTTAAAGCTTGGATTCCGGTTTATGCAGTAGTAAACTTATTAGATTGGAATTCCTTTAATTCTGAATTGGTTTATATACAAATTGCATTTGGCTTGGCCGCAGTACTAGGACATGTTTACCCTATTTACATTGGCTTTAAAGGAGGAAAAGGAGTGGCAACTTTAGCAGGGATGGCAATTGGATTATTCCCAATAGCATTTTTATTTAGCCTTTTCACATTTATACTTGTGGTGATTTTTACTAGATATGTTTCATTAGGTTCTATTTTAGCAGCGATTGTTTTTCCTTTGTATTTGATTTTTTTCGCTAATCAAGCAAGTATTCCTTTGATAGTTGTGGGAGTTTTTGCGTCCTTATTTATTATATATACACACCGAGGAAACATGAAGAAACTACTTAATGGTACTGAAAATAAGTTTGGTGCTAAAAAAACTTAAGGCGATGGCGATTTTTACAGGATTTATTACATTTACCAAATAATTGAAAGACATATTTTGATGGGCATATCAAAGATTTTGAAATATTTTTTTATTGGCTTTTTATGGCTGTGTTTCCAAACTGGATTTACTCAAAATGAGTTTGGGTCTTCAGAAGAAATGGCCGAAAAAGCAGCAGAGTTATTTCAAGATGAAGATTACATTCAAGCCTTTCCTCTGTATTCCCAATTGCTAAGTTTAGATAAAGGGAATCCAGAATTAAGTTATCGTTTTGGTGTTTGTCTATTATATTCTGATCGTAGAGATACTTATGCACCCATCGGCTATTTAAAAAAGGGCCTCAACCAAATTTCAGATCCAGAAATATATTATCATCTAGGTTTTGCCTACCACATAAACTATAATTTTCCTGCAGCTATTTCTTTCTATAATGATTATAAGAATAAAGCGGGAAAGAAAATCAATCCAAGTTTCGAAGTAAACAGAAAGATTGAAATGTGTAGTAATGGAATGAAGATGATGAAAAGTGTGAAAGATCTTTTTGTTTTAGACAAAAATGAAGTTTCACGAGATGAGTTTTTTCGATCTTATAGTTTACAAGGTTATGGAGGGAAAATGATCCGTAAGCCCGAAGATTTTTTAACTAAAGAAGATCAAAAGAAAACAGTCAATGATTTTATCTTCTTCAATTCTAAATCTGAAGATGTATTCTATTCTGCATATAGCAAACAAAATAAAGATCAAAAAGATATTTATAAAAGAAGTAAGCTTCCGGAAGGAGGATGGTCAGAACCAGAAAGACTTCCCAACATAATTAACACCCCTTATGATGACGACTATGTAGTGATGATGCCTGATGGGAAAACCATGTATTTCAGTTCTAAAGGACATAATACTATTGGTGGATTTGATATTTTTAAAACAGTATATAATGCACAAAATAAATCATGGTCAAGCCCTGAGAATGTAAACTTTCCTTTTAATACACCAGTTGATGATATCCTATTTGTTTCTGATACTTCTGAGGCGACCGCTTGGTTTGCATCTGTAAGGAGTAGTGTTGCCGATAAAATCATGGTTTATAAGGTCGGAATTATTAAACGACCTGAAGGTTCTGATGATTTAGCTGCTATTTATGCTAAAAATAAAATGCTTACGGAAGAAGATCTAAGGAATATTAAAGACAGAGCCAGTTTAGATATAAATATTAGTGAGGAGGATTATGAAGAGATTCCTGAAGTTGATCATATTGCAGCAGCTCAAATCCTACATCAGCAAAATGAAGAAAAAATAGCAGCAGATATTGAATCCAAGAAAAATGAACAGGTGATTATCGACAGTGCTAAAGTTGTTGTTTCGCGATTCGAGGAAAATATGGATGCATTCGATAGTGTTCGACAATATGCTGTTACTTTAGCTTCAAATAATAGGCTAGAAGCGCATCGTTTGAGAGATGATGTGAAACAAAACATGAAATTGGCTTCTAGTTCTAGTGACCAAGAAGGACTTGCTAAAGTTATCCAAAATTCTAATTATTCACTTGGAAAAGCTGAACAACTAGATTATATGGCTGCTGAATTGGAGGGTTTTGCTGATGAAACTCAGAATAAAATTGACAGACAAATTCAGAATTTTACCATATTAAATAAACAATATGGAGATGCGGAAAATGCCGTGATTCGAGGAGATTTGGATGCTGCTAAAGCAACTATCTCTGCTATGAAATCTATTCAGTTTAATGCACCAAAAATGATAGTATTAGCTGAGAATATGCCAATCTATCAAGGAGATAATACCAATAAACAACTACCTGTAGACATACAATCAGCAAATGATTTTCAGGCTTTTGAAATGAAGACAGAGGATGCTAATATAGAAATTGTTGCCATTGCACCCGAATTTGAAAGCTATTTTCCGCCAAAGGATGAAAAAGAAGAAGTCGTTGCTAAAAAAACAACCTTTTCTAATAATCCTTCAAAAAAACTAGAAGAATACTTAGCGGTTTTAGAAGAGCAAATTCCTAGTATTGATGTATTATTAGTAGAAAAAGAACAGTTGGTTAATGAAATGGTAAGTACTTTTAGTCATTTACAAGAGGGTTCTAAAATTGCTGAATTGCACACTATTAATGAAGAACAAAAAGTAATAAATGAATTACAGAGTTCCAAAACTTGGATTAATGAGATAGTGAAGCAAACGAGACAGGAACTGCAAAATATTCAATTATCGAGTGTTGATCCTGATGAGAAATTTCTAGCTTACCAACAAATGGCAAGCGAACTGGAAAAAGGATATGATTTTAAGACCAATGAGTTTCATAGTTTTAATCAAAGTAGCCTATCTAGATCTAATAAAAGTATTACTACTGATCCTATAATTACTCAAAATACTCACCAAACTCTACCCTCTCCAGCAATTATATTTGTGTTAAAATCCAATGGTGAAATTGCTAAACAAACAATTGATAGTGACCATTTAATAGCCTCCTCTCAAATAAGTTTTAATGAAGCGAGTCAAGATTTGTTAATGGCTCAGAGTATTCAAATGATTTCGGAAGTTAGGAACCAAAACAAGGTAAATACTTTTGGTCAGAGAAAACTTCAACAGCAGATTTCAACATTGAAAAACGAAACTCAAAATAGTTTCTCCAGAGCCCAGGAGTTGGTAAAAGCTACCAAGAATGCAAGTTTTTCTGATAAATCAGCTTTGCTAGAGCAAACAAATCATGAATTTGCTACAGTAGAATCAAAAGGTAGAGAACTAGATCAGTTAAATACCCTAAATCAACAGATAGAAACTGCAAATATTGATGCAAATCAGATTTCTTCAAAAATGACCGAACAGTTTGAAGAATTAGAATCTGAAATTAAAAAAAATAATTTCGAGAAGGTAGAACAAATTTATCGTGATCTAGTAAGAGATTATAATAATCATAAAGTAATTACAGATTTTTCCAATGAATATGATATGAACACTGGAGAATTAATCAATTCAAGTATACAAATAGTTAATAATTCTATACCAGCCTATCAACTGAATTCTCAAAATATCATAGTAAAATCCTTTGGAGAAGCATCGCAGGGCTGGACTACTGTAGATGAGTTTATACAAGATGCTGTTAGTGGCAACAATAAGCTAAATTTAGTATTATCACCTAATGTAGACCTGAGTTCCAATGAAGAAAAATTCACTAGAATATTCAAACCATCTACTGAAAAAGAATCAGAAAATTTTTATTTAATAAAGCCAAAATTCACTCCACAAATCAGGAGTTCAAATAATTCTTTAATTCAGAATACTATTAGCCAGATTGGCTTTTTAGCTGATGAAACTGAGTTTCTATTAACCAAAAGAAATCAATTAAATAAATACTATTTAAAGCAAATAGAGGAGGCTAATGAATTAGAACAACTTAGTATCGCAAAAGTATCTTCTGCAAAATTATCTCAATTAGAAATTGAAGAGGCAAACAAGTTGAGTTTAGAAAGTAAAAAGAGTTTTTATAAGGCTTCGGTTACTGCTTCATTAATTAAACAATATGATCATAATATTGTTCAACGCAGTGTGTTAATTGATGAATCTGCAGAAACCATTCAAGCCATGATTACTGACTTGGATAATAACTTACAAGATGAAGCATTAGTGAAAAATGTACAACTGCAAAGAAAACTTGCTGCTTTAGATAAATCGGAGGTTGATGATAGTGCTTTTAATTATTCAGTAAATGAATTATTTACTCCTATTCCTCAGATTTTTAGCGAAACTGAGAATCAAGAGTT
The DNA here is from genome assembly GCA_016744655.1 of Bacteroidales bacterium. Lineage (GTDB taxonomy): Bacteria > Bacteroidota > Bacteroidia > Bacteroidales > UBA12170 > UBA12170. Next base: position 24,017 of record JADGDY010000052.1, read on the forward strand.
TTTAATTGAAAATGGCCAGGTTCAAAGAAACGACCAAGTAAAACTTAATCAGTTCTTCTATCAAAATACTCCACAAATAGATGTGAATATAATGACGCTTCCAGCCTTAAGCCTCGGGGTTCCAGATATTGTCGAAAACCCAATTGAGGAAACGAATCTAACTATTACTGAAAGCACCAATAGTAATCAGGCTTCTTTAGAATCAACATTATCAGAAGTTACAAATCAAGTTGCAAATCAAATTACAAATTCTACTAATAATTCAGCAAGCACAACAAACACAGGAGAAAATACTGAAACTATTACTGATGGTGTAACCATATCCAATCCAATGGATGAGAACTCAGTTGCAATAACTGAGAATTTGATTCTAAAATCTATAAATGTCGAAAGCTTCAAAACTAATAACGAGGTTAGAGATGCTTTAGGGACTTTAAATTTGCAAGCACAAGCACATATGGTGGAAGTCGATCTAATGCAAAAACGATTAGCAGTTTCTGCTGAAGAAAAGCTAAATAAAAGTAATGAGTTTAGTTTACAACTAGAATCTATTAACGATCCAGCTCAGCGAAGACCTATAAAAGACACCTCAAAAAAATATCTATATCAAGCTTTGGCTTTAAAAGAAGTTTCCGATAATTATCAAATTTATTTAAATGGGGAAAGAGAAATTCAAAATCAGATTACTCAATACACTTTCGATATAGAAAAGGATTTAGAGCAAAACGATTTAACCGCTGCAAAATCTAAGTTTAATTTGATGAAATCTGAATTGCCAGAATTTAGCGATCAGCCAGAACTCAAACTTCAAGGCATCCAGTCTGGATTAATAGCTCAAATACTACCTACAAAGGTAAGTATTGATTCTGCTTATAAATTGTCTCAAGATTTAGCTAACAAATCTGTAAAACTGTTAAGTGAAGCTTCTGAAATACGAACAGAAGCCGAAGGAAAAAGAAATGCATTTAAGAGGAGGGAAGCATTAAAATCTGCAGAGGAAAAAGAAATTGCTGCAACAAAGTTTCAGAACAATTCGGAAAAAGCTTTGGCTTTAGGTAATAGTTTACACGAGAAACAGCAAATTTTGCAATCGCTTTCTAGTATTCAAAATGAAGTTCTTGCATTATCCATAGCTCCTGTGCTAAATAATAAAATTATTATTAATCAAGAACTTGTTTTCGAAGGTGTTGAAAATAGGAAAGATGAAGTTTTTGGACGGCAGGTCGCTATAAACAATTCCTCTGTAACTAATTCTTCGATAAACCAAGTAGAGCAATCAAATACCACAGAACAAACTCCTATTGTCTCAGAAGAAGATTTACATGTTTACGAAAGGGAAAATTTTAAAGCAGAAATGTTGAGTGAAGAATTAGAGTTGATAAAGAGAGAAATAGCCTTGCTAGTTCGATCTAATAATAAAAACCTTTCTGCAAAAGAATCTTATATTGTAACTCAGAAAGTAAAAATACTACGTCAAAAAGCAGATAGTTTAGAATACGAAGCCAATAGAGTGTTCGATTTAGCCGATCGTATTTTGGAAACACTTTCAGAAGAAGAACAAAAAGAGGCGCAAAAAACAAGTCGTGATTTCAATAAGTACCTTAGCGATTTAAAAGATAAAATCGAAATATTGCTTTCCGAAGCAAGTTCATTAAAGCAGAGAGCACAACGTTCTAATAATATTCAAACTCGCGAAGACTTATACCAACAAGCTAAAGCCAAAGAAGAAGTGGCCATGTATTTAATCCTAGAGGAATTTGAAGTAATAGCTCAAAAGAATAAAACTCGTTACCGTAAAAATCAATTGGTCTTAGAGCAAATAATGATGGATATTGTGAATCCGGAAGAACGAGAATTAATGCGTAATATTTTTGCTCAAATTGACGATTATTTTGATCAAGCACAATCCAAAAGACAAAAAGCTAATCAACCGGGTATTTCTTTCAGTATGAAGAAGATATTGTTACAAGATGCTTATTCTTTAGAGATGAAAGCACTTGATTTGCAACAACAAGCAAAGGTAATGCTTGAAGATCATGATCTTATCACAATGAAAGCTTATCAGGTAGAAACTGATGAGGATATTTCTATAGCTGAAAACACAAATAATGTTGTTGATAATCAGTCTGATATCGAATCTGCAAATAGTATTCCAGAAGTTGTAATTGTGGTTCCAGATAACTCAGTTGTCACTTCACCTGCTAATACTTCTCAAAATACCACTACATCCTCTCAACAAGAAAATGAAGAGCTTATAGCAGAAAATAATAGTGCTGATATTCAAAATCAGACTCCTCAAAATAATCCTATTGAAGAACAAGAAGTTGAGTATATCTCCGATTCTGATAATGGAGTTGTTTATCGAGTTCAGTTTACAGCTCTTAAGGAGTTGAAGAATGAGTCTTTTTTTAATCGAGTAAGCGATATTAGTGCCGAAAGAGTAACAGGAACAGACTTTATCAGGTATTTTTCTGGAAACTTTGGAGAGATGGATGCTGCGATTATTAGACGAAATGCACTTCGATCCTCTGGTTATCCCGATGCCTTTATTCGTTCCTGGAAAAATGGTGAAGCAGTAACATTGTTAAGCTTAAGAGAGGGGACAGAAGAAGCAACTACTCCAATTAATTCTGTAGCAGCAATTAGAAGAACCAGTGTTGGGAATATTGATTTCTCAGCTACTAATATTTCATCTTTACAAGGTGTTTATTATACTGTTCAAGTTGGGGTTTATAGCCGACCAAGAACGAGCGCCATGATTTTTGGAATCAAGCCACTTTATCATAAAAGGATGCAAAATGGCTACTGGATTTATTATTCAGGTATTTTTAATAGCATAGCAGATGCAACTGTGAAAAAAGATGAAATAGTATTGCAAGGAGTAAAAGATGCATTTGTAGTTGCTTTTAATAATGGAAACTCCATTGGTTTGGCACAAGCTCGTCAGCAGATAAGTAGAGGAGTAGATACTCCAGATGATGAAGATATTGTAATTCTAGAGGATGCCAGTTTACAAATTGATAGTCAATGGGACATGAGTCAGGAAGCTGGGATCACTACCTCAGAAGATGTGAAATATAAGGTTCAAGTAGGAGTGTATTCAAATGCTGTTAATTTAAATTGGATTGCCTCACAATTGGATGGAAACTATAGCGTAGATTCTTATCAAAATAGTAATGGGAAATATGTTTATACCATTGGGGATTTTAATAATGATTCAAGTGCGAGAGACTTGTTAAAAGAGGTTCAGGAAATCATTCCAGATGCTTTTCTCGTAGGGTTCCAAGATGGAAATAAGAAATATATTCGATAGGATTATTCAGTTTCAAAAGTATTAATGTGAAGAAATAAGAAAGGCTGTTCAATCAAAGTTGAACAGCCTTTCTTATTTTAGAAAATTTGCATTTCTATCTATTAATAATAAACTTCTTATTTATAGTATGATTTTCGTTTTTAATAGTTACGAAATAAATACCATTTTTCAATTTAGAGCAATCAAAGTTAAATTCATTAGAACTTGAAATGCTTTGATGGATGATTTGACCTTTAACACTTGAGATAATAATATCTGAATTCTCGACTTGGTCAATTTTAATATTGTCACTAGCTGGGTTTGGATATATAGTGTAAATATTATTGACTAAGTTATTTGTTCCTACTGATGTCTCTCTTGACCAAGCAGACTGGAACATCTCATGAGTGCTTTTTCTTTGAACAAAGAGAACCACCATTAAGTCATCATATTCTTCAATATTTGTTTCTACAAGATCAGCAGTTTCTGACAAATAGGTGGTAACACCTGGCTCTAAATTACTCACTTGAGTACCGAGAGCATCAGGAAGCATTTTCATCATTACATAATCAAATTCTGTTTCCCCATTGGAACCCACGTTACCAGTAGTCACTCTTTCCAAAACCACTATGTGAGCATATACATCATCCCAAGGATAGTTTTGATTTGGAGTAATAGCCATAGATACATCTATAGAAGTTCCTTCTATAATATGATTTCCGTAAATCTCCATATAGGCAGGAGTATTTTGATTTGCATCAAATCCACTTTGATTATAGTTATATGGAGGAGTATTTTCGAAACCTCCATTTACAAACATATTTGGTACAGCACTTACACCATAATAAGTTCTTCTTTCTCCACCTTCTTCTGTATAATAAATATCTCCACTTCCAGGCCAACTCATTTGGTATTTAATACAGGTAAATTCATCTGGATTAGCATTGAAAATAACTTTAAGGTTTTCATTTCCTCCTACACATGGTCCACATGTAGAGCTCGTAAAGACTTCATGTAATGGCATAATTGGACCTGGGTTGTTCACTACAGAAACTGATCTTGAAAGTACATCGTTCTCTGGAAGTTCGTCTTCGTTTCCATTTAGTAAAGAGGCCCAACATAAAATTTCATAAGCGCCAATTTCTTCTGGAGAAAATGAAGCAGAAAATTCAATTTCATCAGTTTCAAACATCTCAATATTTTTTCCAGTTTGAGCTTCAGTCATTATTTCTCCACCATTTATTTGATAGTTGAGTTGATAATCAGTGATGGTTTCAGTACCGAAATTTTTGAATGCTGCTCCTATTGTAAATGGTGCTTCATCAAGATTGTAGAAGTTTTCAGAGTTTATTTGGTAGGTAAACATATCAAATTCAACTTGGTCTCCAAATATGAACTCATAATAAATATTATCTGTAGCGCTTCCACTTTCTAGAGAAAGGTTATCGATGTTAGGAGAACCTGCAATTTCAATAGCAGTAGTTTGATCTATTTGAATACCTAATGTTAGATTTGTTTGAACCGCTTCGTCTGTTCTCATATCAACTATATAGATTTTATTGGAAGTCTCCTCAATAACAATACTCCAGTATGACCAACCGTCAACGCCAGGAATAGAATAAGAATTAAAGAAAACCCAATGCTGTCTATTTGGAGCTTCACCAAAAGTCTTAGTAACAATATGATCGTTAGCACCATGACCACTAATTCCCCATATACAGATTGATTTATCTGGAATTTCTGACGATGGAAGGTTAACATTATCAGTACTTGGTGTAGAAGAAGCCGATGTGGTAAAGCTCAGTATTCCAGAGGTAGAAACAATATATTCTGAAACTATTTCATCATTAAATTTAAACTCAAATGGGATAGATTGAACATCTGACCATGTAGGTGTGGCTACAGCAGGGCCAAGGAGAACAACCCAATCTTCTGGAAGCCCATTCCCAACTGTGGATTCCCCATCATTATTTAGATTGCCAGGATTTTGTTCAGCATTAAGAATGGGTAAATAATAATACTGTGAATAACCAAAAGAAAACATACATGCTAAGAGCATGGTAAGTAATAATTTTTTCATAGAACGTTTTTTAAATTAATAGAATTGATTTTCAAAATATTGTGTACTACAATATTACTAACTTTATCTCATTTGTTTTTATCAATTATAGAATTAAATCTAACTTTAAAAAGAATAAACATTCAATAAATGAATCGTAAATAACCTTTTAGTAATTAAGAGATGGTAGTTTATAATATTACATTTTTTAGTTTTTATGATTTAGTTTAAATAAATCATAATCGAACCCAGCGAAAATAAGTAGTTATAACTAGAATTTCATTGATCTATGATAAGATTTGCGATGAAATTCAGAAATGTAAAATAAGAAATATTTGTTAGTTGTGGAGTAACCGTCTCCACGATAGCGTATAGTTTTCTACAATTAAACTTTTGATTTTTGCATCCTTAATATTCATAAAAAGGGATACAATGATTTTTAACTTCA
>JADGDY010000053.1 GCA_016744655.1 Bacteroidales bacterium
ACTCTTTGGTTAATCTAATATTTGCCACTATTTGATAAATTTAAAGTGATACAATTGTTGGTTACTGGTTTTTGTAATCTGAAGAATATAACATCCTTTTAGGGTGTTCGCTATATCCATTTCAAAAGTCGAATGATTCATGGTTTCAACTTTTAATTCCTGCCCAGAAATATTGAATAAAACTAATTGATATTCTTCTTGATTGTTTTCTATAGTATTTAAAAAGAGAGTATTCCCTTGGCTTCCGGCGTAAATATTCATGATTTCATCAATGGAAAATTCTGATATTGCATTTTCTGGATCCCAGATTTTGGAAACATAATAAGGGTGATCAACAAATGGGTTTCTATTGTCTTGAATGGTGTAGATATCATTATTTCTGTCAATTTCTTTTTGACTAACAGGGTCGTTTCGGTGCCAATCTAAGAGCATATTTAAATACCAGTCTTCGTAACAAGGATAAGAAGTTCCGTTTAAGGCCGCATCTGAGCTTGAAGAATTATTTTCCCAACCAGCTATCAGGTTTTCGTATCGGGTTGCCATATAGAAATAAATCCTCGCAAAATCTCCTTTGTATTCGTCAATAGGTTCAAAAATAGTTCCACTATAACCGGAAATACTATTACTGCCTACCTTTGAGCCATTCATACTTGTCCAACTGGCATTATTTGTTTCTCCAAAAGGATTATTACCTCTTTTACCATTTACGTAACCATCAGTAGGTACTATGTGAAAAATATCGGTAACCATAGGACTGGAATCATCAAACCAGCTTTTAGGAAAAGAGTGTTCCCTGTTATAACAATCAGCTTCGCTGTTATAATTTCCACATTGATTACTACCAAATGTATACTCATAAGGCGGTGTTCCATCAGGATTGTCAGAATACATGTCCCAAACTTTTCCATTGGGCTTGTCATCTGTAGTATAGTAATGATCCCATAAGGAGCCGTAGGATTGTACATTATGATCTTTAATGATGTAATACAATTCTGTTTTAAGATCTTCGCCTGTAAGACCTTCGGCAGCATCATAATATCCGCTTGGAATTTGTGCTAATGTAAATAATGATAATAAATAACTAAGTGTTATTAAAAAGTAGGTCTTTTTCATATGATGAAATTTAAGATGATAATCACTAATATTAAGAATCCTCCAGCCATTTTACTGCTTCTTCCTAGCCTTACTGGTTTGTAATGACTTCCAAAGAATAGTCCCATTTGGCTAATGAGTATGGTAGAGACAATCAAAACTATGATTGGTGTATTATGATTCAAACCAATAAATCCTAATCCCAAGAAAATAAGAAAAATACTAAACGAAGTGGCTAAAGCCAATGACCAAACTATTTTATTGTCTTCGACTAAAAATGTTCGTTCTTCGTTTTTTATTTTTTTTGCATCTGCCATCATTCTTACCGCAACAAAAGCCATAAACAGCTGACCAGCAATAGCCGAAAACGCTGAAATTAGTGGACTTATTAAGTAGGCTAAACTAAAAGCCAATATTGCCGAAAGTGCATTTACGGCTGAAAATATTAGACTAATTTTAATGGTTTCAGTCCATTTGTAGGGCTGAATAGTTACACCACCGGCAATGGATAAAAAGAAAATATCCATGAGGACTAGTATGGGGACTATATATGTTATTATTTCTTGCATCATAAAAAGGGATGCAAAAGTAATAAAAAATATGGGTCTGTAAGTTCCTGCAAATTAGTAATAGAAACTTAATTCTAGATTCTCAAATTATTAACTATGAATAACTAAAACTACTCCCATCTAAAAACTCTCTCAAAATAGAAGTAGGAGGGATTTCTTTGGTGAAAATCGGTTTGATATAAGATAAGAATTTTAGTAGCCTTCTTGCTTCGGAGTATTCTGGGACCACCGGTGGAACAGCTCTTAAAATAGGTTCTGCCCAGATTTTTAAAACGCCTAATTCATAAAGTAGTGCCGTATTGAACATGACATCTGCTTCTTCTTGGAAAGGAAAAATATGAGTTTCTTCACCTTTTCTTACGCTTGCCCAGCGTTGAAGGGTGTCTAGTGCAGAATAATCGCGGTAATTATGGTCCCTAACTATTCTTCTGATTAATCTATTATCGGTGGTAGGAATTCTATTGCTGGAATCTATACTTAATGGGGTGAGTGCCGAAACATAAATCTTAAACTTTTTATTGTTTGGCACCATTTCTGAAAGCATTGGATTGAGGCCATGAATACCTTCTACTATTAATATACTGTTTTCATTCAGCTTAAGTTTTGATCCATCATAAAATTTCTTCCCAGTAGTGAAAGAGAATTTCGGTAAATCGATTTCCTTTCCATCAAATAAATCCAACAGGTTTTCATTAAATAGTTTTATGTCTAGAGCATGGGGATTTTCAAAATCGTATTCTCCATTTTCATCTTTTGGGGTGAGCTCTCTTTCTACAAAATAGTTATCCATAGACAGAACAATTGGTTCAAGACCAATGACTTTAAGTTGTACAGAAAGTCGTTTTGCAAAAGTTGTTTTACCAGAAGAGGAGGGGCCTGAGATGAGAATGAGTTTAAGCTCGTCTCTTCTTTCCCCTACTTTTTCAGCTATACTAGCAATTTTCTTTTCTTGTAATGCCTCGGATATCTTAATGACTTGTCCTACTTTTTTTTCTTGTGTAGCTGTATTCAACTGGCCCACATTTGGTATACCAACAATGTTTACCCATTCTTTGAATTCACTAAAAACGTCGAAGAGCTTCGTTTGTTCAATAACATCCTCTACTTCGTTTGGGTTTTCTGATTTTGGAGGTAGAAGGAGCATTCCATCATGATAAGCTAATAAATCAAATACTTTTATATATGATGTTGAAGGAACTAAGTAACCATAGAAATAGTTAACGACGCCATCCATTTTATATACTGAGCTATAGAATTGTTGACGGGTTCGAATGAGTTCACATTTGTCATATAACTTATATTCCTCAAATATTTTAATTGCATTTTCGGTAGGTATTTCTTCTCTGTTAAAGCTATAATCTTCCACTACAATTTTGTGCATTTCAGCTTTTAGTTTCGCGGTTATATCAGTATAATTTGCTGATTCATCAAGTCCTTCGAGTTTACAATAGAAACCATGAGACATGGAATGCATTATTTTTAATTTGGTATCGGGGAATAAGTCTTGAGCTGCTTTAAACAAAATAAAAGATAGAGAACGCATATACATTCTTTGTCCATCAGGATGGGTATAATCAATAAATCGAACTCTCTTTGGTTTATAAATGGCATAATCCAATTCTTTTAATCCATTGTTGAGCATAGCACCAAGGATTGCATTTTTACAATTGGGCTTTTCTTGTCTGAGAATTTCTAAAAGTGTGGTTCCAATTGGATATTCTTTTTCTTCTTGCTTATTCTCGCAATATATTTTTATCTGTTTAAGCTCTTTCATTGGATTTTATTTTGAGTTCATTACTAATATACGGAAATTAATAAATTTGAAGAGGCTAATTTCTGAAAAGACTTTGTTAATCTTAAACATTTGAGCAAGTTTTTTCTATTTTTGTGAAATGAAGCGTTTAAAATACCTGATTTCCTTTGGATTATCCTTGCTTATATTTTTAGCTATTGGTTTTACACCTGCCGATTGTGTACCCGAAAATGACAAAGAAACATGTGAAGTACCTCATTTAAATACAAATGATAAGGAAATAGACTATGAAAACTGTACTTATAAAGGCTTCCCTTTGCATGGTAAGATTAAATTTGTTGACAATTTCCCAGATATTAAAATCAAGATAGTCGATAATTTCCCTGACCTAAAAGTTAAAATGGTAGAAAACTTTCCTGATGATTGTGGTGAATGGAAAGTAGTAGAGAATTTTCCAGATGTAAAGGTGCAGATCGTTGAAAACTTCCCTGATATCAAAGTGAAGTTTGTCGATAATTTCCCTGGAAAGCCATAAACACAGATTCGATTTGTGAATTTATTTCTTTAATCTATTGGCTTAGTTGGCAATGTGAAAGTAAATGTGGAACCTTTGTCAATTTCTGATTCTAACCAAATATTTCCGCCTAATAACTCGATATAAGCTTTAGTGATGGCAAGTCCTAAACCTGCACCTTCATATTCTGTTGCATTTGATAAATCGGCTTGAACAAAACGATCAAAAATACTATCTAACTTAGAATGTTGTATACCTATACCTGTATCTTTTACATAGAATTCCAAATGGTTTTCAATTTTAACATAGCCAAATTCTATTTTACCTTTCTTGGTATATTTAATAGCATTTTTAATCAAGTTAGTGAGGATGGCATATATTTTCTCTCTGTCCGAGAATATTACAGCCTCTTTACCACTCAAGGTAGTGTTATAAATGAGTTCAATGTTTTTCTTCTCAGCTTCAGGTTTAAAGAAAGTATGTAAGTACTCTATTTGGGTATTGATTTCTGTGTTTTCATAAAATACTTCCATTTGTTGTGCTTCAATCTTCGAGATATCAATCAAATCGTTGATAATGCTCAGCATTCTATGTCCACTCTTCTGAATGATGCCAAGAAATCTATCTCGTTCATCTAAGGTGATATCGGGTTCTTTAAGAAGTTCAGCAAAACCCATAATGCCATTCATGGGAGTTCTAATTTCATGACTCATATTGGCTAAGAATGCAGATTTTAGCTTGTCACTCTCTTCTGCTTTATCTTTAGCTGAAATCAACTCTTTTTCTGTATGCTTTCTGTAAATGGCAAGACCATATAGATTTCCAATTTCTTCTACTATTTTAAGATCCTCTTCAGTAAATCCACCTTTTTTATTGGCTAAGGCAATTTGTCCTACTAATTTGGTTTTAATTAAAACAGGAACAGATAAAAAGTTTTCTAATGCGATATGACCTTTAGGAAGGCCTTGTGATTTCGAATGTTTATTGGGTTGGTTTGTGAAAAATCCTTTATGGGTATTTAAGGCATGACCCCAAAGTGCAGGATAGCCACCTGGCCCTTTAGGAAAAATAATGGAGCTGTTTTCTACATTACACATGTCTTTCATCATTTCACTAAGTGTATGACCTATGTTATCTCCAGTCTCTGAGTCAATAGAAGTTACGAACCCAAATTCACTGCCTGTTAAAGATAAAGAGTTATCGTATGTTAATTTAGCAATCATATCAAGTGAAAGTTCACTATTGATTATTTCTTTGGAAAGTTTTGCAATGGTTTTTGAATAGTGCTCACTTCTTTCTGCAGCATCCTTAGCTTTTAATAAGGCTTTTTTTGCTTTTACCTCTTCGGTTATTTCTTTAAAAGTACAATAGGTTTGCTTGAACTTACCATCTGGGGTGTAGCCTGCACAACCTTCATAGGAAACATCAATATTTGTTCCATCTTTTTTCACCATCTTAAATTGCAAATCTCTAACATTTCCTGCTGCTTTGAATATAGGAAATCGTTCTTTGAAAAGAGGAACTTGGCTTGGATGTAAAAAATCACCGAAATTCTTACCTATCACTTCTTTTTTATCGAAGCCTAGAATATTTGTCCAAGTCGGATTGACATCCAACAAATCTCCATTGGTATCTAAAGATTGATATCCGAGGGGAGCGTTATCATACAGTGCACGATATTTTTCTTCACTAAGTTTTAGAGCTCTTTGAGTATTTTTTATTTCATCAATATCAGTATGGGTACCTAACATTCTCAAAGGTTTTTTGTCTTTAGTATATTCAACAATGCTACCAAGAGATAAAATCCACTTCCATTTGCCTTGCCGGGTTTTCATTCTAAACTCCACACGATATTCTGGGGTATTACCCGCTATATATTCTGAATATTTTTTAATAGTATTTTCATAATCGTTTGGATGAAGTCTGTCGAGCCATTTTTGATTGGTTTCTACAAAAGTGTTAGGATCATATCCCATCATCGCAGCATAATTATCAGTAACAAAAGCATCCCCACTTTGAACATTCAAATCAAAAATCCCTTGTTTACTAGAAGATAGAGCTAGTCTTAGGGTTTCTTCGCTTTCTTTTAACGCTTTTTGTGTAATAACTTGTTGTGTGATATCAGTTCCAGAAGATACTATTCGTATAATTTTTCCAGCTTCATCTCTTAAAGCTGAATTATACCAAGCAATAGTTTTGAGCTCCCCTTTTTTGGTGATGATGGAATTTTCAAAGTATTCAATCAGGTCTTTTTCATCTTTTAAAGCTTCACTATATACATTTCTGATGATATCGATATTTTCTTGAGGTAAAAAATGATCGAACCAATTTTTCCCAATTATTTCTTCTTCATTATAGCCTAATAATTCACAACCTTTTTTATTTATTAAAACCACATTTTGATTTGTATCTAAGGCTAAAAACATGACGCCAGCAACCTCTAAATATTGTTGTGATATTCGCTTCTGAAACTGTAGAAGTTTTTCAGCTTTGTTTAATTCTGTAATGTCTTTATCAATTCCAATAATTAAAGTTGGATTACCTTTTTTATCTCTTTTTACTTCATAATTAGCTTCAATTACCTTAGTTTCATTTTGAGAAGTAACAATTCTAAATTTCTGATAAAATGAAGTTTTATTAGAATCTAGGTTCTTATTAAACTCTGTATAATATTCTTCAAAATCATTAGGGTGCAGATATTTCTTAAAGATATCAGTTTCATTTATAGTTTCATAGGTAGCCCCCCTTAAATCGTATGCTCCTTTTGACCAGTAATTAGTATTATTGATTGGGTCAAAGGTCCAACTACCTGAAAGGCCTATTTTTTCAGTGTCTTGAAGTAATTTGTAAGTAGAAATAATTTCCTCTTCAGCTTTTTTTATCTCAGTAATATCTCTAACAATAATTCCTAGTCTTTTACCTGTACTGGTATCAAAGCTAAAAATTGTTTCTACAATATCCTTATTGTCGTTTGTATGTGCCTGTTTAACTGTAGTATAATTCTTTTCTAATTCTATGTTTTCTTTTTGCAATAATAAGGCTAGGACATTCTTTTCAATTTCTTTTTTATGAGCACCTGATTCTTTGTGCCCTATCGACATTTGACTCATTAAATCCCAAGCAGGAAGGCCAACCGTTTCTTTTGCTTGAATGCCGAATATTCCACAGAAAGCTTTGTTCACGAAAATAATTTTCCCTAAATTATCTATAATGGCAATTCCATCAGCGGTATAGTCTACAAAATTTCGGAATTTTTCCTCATTTTCTATTAATTCAAGTTGATTCTTATTAGATTTAGAAATATCTAAAGATGTTCCGGTATATATATTATTTCCTTCATGGTCTTTATCTGTAGTAATATTCATTACTACATCAAATGTAGTTCCGTCTTTTCTCTTCGCGACGAACTCAATTTCGATTTGACCGTTTATGTTTACTTCCGTGATGATTTTTTTCGGAATATTAGGGTCCAAACAATGTTCAGCAGCAGACATCCCAATAATTTCCTGAGCAGAGTTATAACCCCATATATCTACATAAGCTTGGTTAACATAAATAAGGTTTCCATTGCTATCAACAATATCGAATGCGTTTAGTGAATTCTCCACTGAATTTGATATTGTTTTTAATTTGTTTTCTAGTAGTTTGTTCTCCGTGATATTATCGGAAATTATTTGTACGCCAATGAGTTCATTTTTTGAATTGTATATGTTTGTGAATACACTTTTATACCATTCTGTTGTTTCCGTGACTTGAATTTTATCTATATATTCTTTTAAATCATTATGCTCAATAGAATGGTTAATTCTCCTCATATATTCATCAGCATCCTTCTCAGGGAAAAGCTGATAAAAACTTTTGCCAGCGAAATCTTCTGGTTTTCCTCCCATATTTTTGGCAGCAATGTCATTATAAGAAATTATAATACCATCTTTTGTGAAATAGCCAACTCCGAAACCAGATGATTTGTGTAATTGTCTATACTTTTCTTCGCTTTCTTCTAGTTTTAGTTTCGTGGTTTTTTGGTCGGTTATATCTAGATTATTCCCAATATATCCAGTAATGTTGCCATCTTGGTCTCGTTCTGCTACAGTGGTGCCATATACCCAAAAAACTTCTCCTTTTTTGTTTTGAAACCTATATTCATTATTCCAAGGCACTAATCCTTGTGAGTGTTGGTTCCAGAATTGATAAATAGTTTCTCGATCTTCTTGATAAATTGCATTAATCCAACCATCCCCAGCAGCTTCCTCTTGACTATAACCACTCATGGCTCTCCATTTGGCATTTACATAAATACACTTTCCATTGGCATCAGTCTTGTAAATAGCTAAAGGGGAGTTTTCTATTAAAATATCTATCTGATTTTGATTAATCTGTTTAGCTACAGAAGTTAGGTATTCTGAAAAATGAAAAATATCATCATTATCAATGGTTTGTTTAAGCTTCTGGACTTTAGTAGATAATGGTTTTTTGGATTCTAGATCTTTTTCTGTTCTAAAATCAATCATATCTTTCTCAATGGATTGTAAACTGGATAGAAGCTTATGGTTTAGTTTTTGAAAATTTGAAATAATTTCAGTATCTTCCAATGTGCTATTAATAGGACTAACTTTCTCAATAAATTGATGATTGTATTGGATGATATTCCCAGAAGTATTTACAGTAAATTGAGTAGTATTTCTTAAATCTATATTTGAAAAATTAGGATCATTATTTTTTGATTCTAATTTAGATTCTAGTTCTTTAATTTTTGCCTGTAATTCTTCAATTTTCTTTGCCATATAAGTTCCATTCAATGAACCAATAAATATAGCATTTTAATAATAAATTACCAAATAGCTTCTAGTATGCATTTTTGTTTAATGTAGTGGTTGTTATTTATCTAATGAAGTCAGATGATAAGTTCTGTTTATCAATGTGTAAAAGCAGCATGTAAAATTAATATAGGAGTAAAAATAGTTAAACTGATTTTGTCTTTATTTGGGAAATAAACAGACCAACAACAACAATTAATATTCCAATATAGTTTAATGTAAATAGTCTTTCCCCAAGAAGTATAAAGGAAAATATACTGGTAAGTACTGGTATTCCATTGGTGAAAACTCCGCTTCTTGTCACACCAAGTATTTTTATACTGTGAGTGAATAAAACAAAAGCTATAATGGAACCAAAAACAGCTAACAATATGATAGGTTGTAAACCTTGCCAAACAAAGCCAGTTTGTTGAAAATCTGACCAATCGAATATGAAAAATAAGGGAGCAAAGCCAATTAAACCAAATAAACTTTGATAGCTTACAATTGTAAAAGAATTGTATTTATGAGAGAGTTTGTTGAGGGTTGCTGTATATCCAACAGCTGAAAAAACAGCTAGCATCAAAAGCATTACTCCCAATGTGTTAGCATTTAGCTGCATATTCACATTTATAATCACCATAAGTACCCCAATAAAACTTAAAATAGTTCCATAAATCTTATACTTGGTTACTCTTTCCTTAAAAAAATACCAAGCAACATAAGGTAAAAACAGGGGGATAGTAGCGATGATAACTGCTGCAATAGTAGGAGAGACTAGTTGTAAACCATAAGTTTCCCCAATGAAATAAAGAAATGGTTCGAAAAAGCTCAATAGAAAAATATACCTCCAATCTCCTTTTTCTATCTTATTTAGTTTTCCAATAATTTTAGAAAATCCTAATAAGAGTACAGAAGCTAATATCAAACGAAAGCTTAGGATGGTAAGTGGATTGTATATTTCTAATGCACTTTTGGACCAAATAAAACTAATGGCCCAAAAAAGCATGGATCCAATAACCGCTAAGTAAGCAAGAAAATTTTTCATTGAATGGTAAATTGAGTTTGTGTAGTCAATTTGAAAATAAAAAAAGTGCATATCAATAAATCATTAATATGCACTTTTGAAAATGATATTTTTATTATTTGTTGATGAATTCTAAAACTGCATCACAAACATATTTTAATTGTTCTTCAGTAAATTCTGTATGCATCGGTAAAGAAAGTACTTGAGCTTGGAGTTTCTCAGTTATTGGGAAGTCTCCTTCTTGATATCTGTCATCTTGATATGCTTTTTGCATATGAAGAGCCACTGGGTAATAAACTGCATTGGCAATTCCCTGGTCCATTAAGTGTTTTTGTAAACCATCGCGGTCTACATCAATAAGCTTCATAGTATATTGATGGAATACATGATCAGTAAATTCAGCAGTAACCGGAGTAATGATTTTTTCACAACTAGCAAAAGTTTCATTATAATAGTTCGCAGCAAAATTTCTAGCTTTAGCAAAATCATCTAAGTGAGCCAATTTAACCTTTAAAACTGCAGCTTGCATGCTATCTAATCTAGAATTAACACCTACATAATCGTGGTAATATCTAACAGTCATGCCATGATTTACAATTACTTTTAATTGCTCAGCCAACTCGTCATTATTAGTAAAGATAGCACCACCGTCTCCAAAAGCACCTAAGTTCTTTGATGGGAAGAAACTTGTACAACCCACATCACCAATAGATCCAGCTTTTTTAGTTATTCCATCCGCAAAAGTATAGTTAGCACCAATCGCTTGAGCATTATCTTCAATCACAAATAGATTATTTTCTTTTGCTATGGCTAATATTTCATCCATATTGGCAACTTGTCCAAATAAATGTACTGGAACAATAGCTTTTGTTTTATCAGTGATGGCATTTTTGATTGCCACAGGATCTATATTCATAGTATCCTCTAAAACATCTACTAATACAGGAGTTAATCCTAATAAAGCGATCACTTCGGCAGTTGCAATAAAGGTAAATGAAGTAGTAATGACTTCATCACCAGGTTTTAAACCCAGTCCCATCATAGCAACTTGTAAAGCATCGGTACCATTGGCACATGGGATTACATGTTTAACACCTAAGTATTCTTCTAAATTACGTGCGAACTCATGAACTACAGGTCCATTAATATAAGCAGAAGTATCTAATACTTTGTGAATTTCAGTATCAATTTCGGTTTTCAACCTTTGATATTGACCTTGAAGGTCGACCATTGGAATTTTCATATGATTATATTTTTGTATTATTTCGATATGATATTTGCAATAATAATCATTTAACTGATATTCAGTAGTTTTATTATGCAAAAATGATATTGTTATTTTCTAGTATTGGCGGCAAAGATATAGATTTCCCTTTATTTGTTGTTTTTATTTTCACAATTAATACTCTTTAAGATTTTCACCTAAGTCAATTCACTCAAATGTCTATATTTGCAGGCTCAAACAGAGAATTAAACATGTTACAAAGAATATTCTATAAACTAATATTGATCCTTATCTTAAGTGGTTTTGTTTCTCAACAATCTAAAGCTCAAGGTAGTGTTACGGATTCGGTTATATCGACTTTTATATTGCAGGTAAATTATGCTTATCAGGTACCTGGTGGTGATATGGCAGATGATTATGGACATAATTCCATGATAGGTCCTGAATTTACGTATAAAACTAATAAAAATTGGTTGTGGGGTCTGGAAGCTAATTTTATTTTCGGAAATGATGTTAAAAAGGCAGCAGAAATAATTGATCAAATAACAAGTGATCAAGGTTTTGTCATTGGATTGGATGGTACCTTTACAAATGTTCGACCCATGGAAAGAGGATTTTCGATGCTGGGTAAGGTTGGAAAAGTGATACCAGCTTTTAATATCAATCCAAACTCTGGTATTGTATTTAATTTTGGTGTTGGATATACGCAGCACAAAATTCGTTGGGACGTAGAAGGGAATAATGCACCTCAACTTGGCGGGGATTATAAAAAAGGATACGATCGATTTTCTGAAGGGTTTATTATGAGTCAGTCATTAGGTTTATTCTATTTAGGTGATGCTAGACTTTGGAATTTTAAAGCTGCCCTAGAAGTACAAGAAGCTTTTACAACTATGAAAAGATATAATTTCGATACCATGGGCGGTGATTCGAAAAGTCGTGTTGATTTATTATTTGGTATTAAGCTAAGCTGGATGATTCCTCTTTATGGTCGTGCTCCAAAGGCAATGTATTATTTCTAATTTAATTTTCTTCCGAATTAATATTCTGTTACTTTTGACCTGAATTGCATGTTTAATTATCAGTTATGAGAGTATTATATACATTTGGTATTTTTTTATATGGTTTATTAATTCGTTTTGCTGCTTTGTGGAATGAGAAAGCAAAGTTTTGGGTAAACGGTCGAAAAGGAGTAATCTTACGAATTGCGGAGGATTTAAAAGGTAACGAATCGAATATTATCTGGATTCATAGCGCCTCATTAGGAGAATTCGAACAGGGCAGACCTCTTATAGAATCCTTAAAGCAAGAACATCCTGAACTTAAAATATTCCTCACATTTTTCTCCCCATCTGGTTATGAAGTTAGAAATGATTATCCTTTAGCAGATTATATCTATTATTTGCCAGAAGATTCAGTTTCAAATGCTCATCAACTCATTAAACTCATTAAACCTAAAATGGCGATTTTTATAAAGTATGAGTATTGGTATAATTATATGAATGAGTTATCAAATACTCAGACTCCTCTAATTTTTATCAGTGGAATATTTAGATCAAACCAATTATTCTTTAAACCTTTTGGAGGATGGTTTTTAAAACATCTTCGTCAAGTGAATCATTTCTTCGTACAGAATGAAGAATCTGTGCTTTTACTTAAAAAGGTAGGAATTGATAAGGTGAGTAAAAGTGGTGATACAAGATTTGATAGAGTGGCCTCCATTACTGCAAAAGTGGAATCTAATTCAATAGTTGAAACGTTTAAAAACAATCAGAATCTATTTCTTGGAGGAAGTACTTGGATGCCAGATGAGCAAATTTTAAAAGAGTTTCATAGTCAGTATCCTGAATTAAAGCTGATCATTGCCCCTCATTTAATTGATGAGAACCATATTCAACAAATTCAAGATTTATTCGAAGGTTCAATAAGGTATTCAAAAGCACAAACTGCTAAGCTCAAAGATGCATCTGTTTTAATCATCGACAATATGGGGATGTTATCATCTCTATATCAATATGCTAATTTCGCAATGATTGGAGGAGGGTTTGGTGTAGGAATTCACAATACATTAGAAGCCGCAACTTTTGGAATGCCTATTTTTATTGGACCGAATTATCACAAATTTCAAGAAGCCAAAGATTTAAAGAACTTAGGTGTTGTTAAAGTAGTTAAAAACTCTATGGATTTAAGTTCTGCAATAACTCCATTGCTTAATGATGATTCTGTTTATAATTCAATTTCAAGGTCGTCAAAAGAATATGTGAAATCAAACACGGGTGCTACTCAAACGATTTTAAAATTTGTGGAAAATCAAATCTGAGATTGAAATAATAAATCATATTAGATCTTCTCATATTCTTAAAAATCCTCTAACTTTACACATTAACAAGTTTCAATCGTGAATATTCAATATATTTGCGCCTATCAAATAAATTATTATTATGAAAGATAAAGCAAATATTTTAGTCTTAGGTGGAGGTTTTGCTGGTCTCGAATCTGTCATACAATTAAGAAAACTTGGACATGAAGTAACCTTGGTTAGTAATCGGGACTATTTATTTGTTTATCCTATTTCCATTTGGATTCCTGTAAAGAAAAAAACATCGGATCAAGTAAAATTATGCCTAGAAACTTTATCAAAGAAGCATGGTTTTTCACTAATAATAGATGAGGTTGAAAATATTATCTCAAAACAAAATTTAGTAAAACTTTCATCATTAGAAATAGAATACAATTTTCTTATTGTTGCCATTGGTATGAGCAAGATGCGAATGAAAGGCTTAGAGCATACTCACAGTATTTGTGGACAACCAGAGGAGGCCGATATTATAAAAGAAGAGCTAGAGAAATTGGTTCAACAAGGTAAAGGGAGTATTGCAATAGGTTTTGGTGGAAACCCTAAAGATCCAACAGCAACAGCTGTGAGAGGAGGGCCTGCTTTCGAAATGCTATTTAATTTTAGTCATTATCTTAAGAAACTAAAACTTAGAGACAATTTTGATCTTCATTTTTTTGCTCCAATGGCTGAGCCAGGTCGTAAAATGGGAGAGAAGGCTTATCAAAAAATGGATTCCTTTTTTTATCATTATAAAATTCAAGTGCATAAAGGGAAGAGGATTGTTCGATTTAACCAATCAGCTATTCACTTTGAGGATGATTCAGTATTAAAGAGCGATTTAATCATTTTTATTCCAGGAGGAATTGGACATCCTGTTTTAGAAAATTCAGATTTGCCTTTAAGCGAAGTCGGATTTGTAAAAACCAATCAAGAATGTCAAGTAGAGGGTGGTAATAATGTTTTTGCAGTAGGAGATGTTGCTACATTAATTGGTCCTAAATGGGCCGCTAAGCAAGGACATATTGCTGAAGTGATGGCAAAAGTCGCAGCTACTAATATTGATAATATTATTAATGGGAATTCTGATAGGTTAAGTTATACCAAGCATCTAAATATTATTTGTATAATGGATTCAGGCGATGGGGCAGCTCTAGTAATGAGGAAAGAAAAAAGCGAAATGATGTTGCAATTACCTATTGTTGGGCATTGGATGAAAAGGTTCTGGGGATTCTATTATCGCCAATCTAAGCTGAAGAATATTCCTCGAATTCCAGGAATGTAAACTATAGTTTTTTAGCAATTCTATCAGCTGCATTTTCTCCGTCCATGGCACTACTTACAATTCCTCCAGCATAACCAGCACCTTCTCCACAAGGATACAAATTTGCTATTTGAACATGTTCCATACTATCTTTATCTCTTGGAATACGAATAGGAGAGGAGGTTCTTGACTCAACACCTAGTATAATGGCTTCGTCGGTGTAGTATCCTCTCATTTTCTTTCCAAAATCACCAAAGGCTTTTCGTAAAGGATTATTTATTTCGGCAGGTAATAATTCGTGCATTGGTGCATTTGTTACACCTGGGATATAGCTGGTAGATGGTAAGTCTTTACTCATGTTTTTAGCTACATAATCTACCATTCTTTGTGCCGGAGCTTTCTGACTTCTACCTCCAGCAATATGAGCCATTTTTTCTAAATCTTTTTGGAATTCTAAGCCCGCAAAAACACCATGTTTATGATATTTTGTCAACTCATCTTGATTGATAGTTACTACTATTCCAGAATTGGCATAAGGTGAATTTCTCATGGCGTTACTCATTCCGTTTACAACCACCTCGTCACTAGCAGTAGCAGATGGAACAATAATTCCTCCTGGGCACATACAAAAGCTGAAAATCCCTTTTTTCTCAACTTGTGTAACTAGGCTATATGAAGCTGTTGGTAAATGAGGGTCTTTTTCGTTGGTGTGATACTGAATACTATTGATTATTTTTTGAGGATGTTCTACTCTAACACCAGCAGCAAAATCTTTACGCTCTATTAAGATGCCTTTTTCATGAAGCAGATAGTAAATATCTCTTGCACTATGACCACTAGCTAAAATGGTCGCAATTCCTCTATATTCTTTTCCTTTGCTGTCAATAACTCCAATTATTTCTTGTTCATGTAGAATGAAGTCAGCTACTTTGGTTTCGAAGTGAACTTCACCACCAGCATTGAGGATTGTATTTCTAAGACTTGTAACTAAGCCCAAAAGTTTATTAGTTCCAAGGTGTGGATGAGCATCAACAAGTATATCTGGATCGGCACCATGATCTACAAATATTTCTAGTATTTTTCTAACATTACCTCTTTTAGAGCTTCTGGTATAAAGTTTCCCATCAGAATAAGTCCCTGCGCCACCTTCTCCAAAACAATAATTAGATTCAGTATTTACTTCATGTGTTTTATAGAGCTGGGCAATATCTTTTTTACGATCTCCAATTTGTTTTCCACGCTCAATAAGTATAGGTTTCAAACCACGTTCGATGAGTCCTAAAGCTGCAAAAAGCCCAGCTGGCCCGGCGCCAACTACAATAACTGGTTTTCCATTACTAACATCGTTCCACTCATATTTCTTTTTCGACTCTTCGGGTTTCTCATTTACATAAACCTCCACTTTAAGTCTTACTTTAATTACTCTAGATCGAGCATCAATAGATCGTCTTAAATGATTGATGTGTTGTATACTAGATGGTTTTAAGTGAAGCTTTTTAGCAACTACTAATTTAATCTCTTCATTGTTTGCTGCCTGTTTGGGCAGTAAAACAAGTTCTAATTCTTTTCGCATAGGTGATTATTCAAAGGTGAAAATCAGTTGGAATATCTTGGAATGTATAGATTCTATTGGATCGGTATAGATATTGTCTTCATTCTTGAGTACGTTTTTCATTCCGTAGCTCATTCTTAGTTCTGTTCCCATTTTAAACCAGTTAAAGTAGAAGTCGAATCCTACTCCAGCTTCAAATGCAATATCCGATCTGTAGAGCTTAACTACTACTTCTTGTTCAGTAACATCTTCTTCTTTTCCTGCTTGTGCAGCTAAATCCATTACAAATTTAACACCAATAAATACGTAGGGCCTTGCATTGTGAAGGCGAACACCTTTGTATTTTAAATATAGTGGAAAGTTTAGGTGTGTAGAGGGTACTTTTTTTTCTATGGATACTACTTTTGGAACGCTTCTATAGTAAGTAAGCATAGTATAGCTTATATTCCTTTCGCTAAAAAGCAGCTCTGGAGTAAAGCGTAAATTAAAGTATTTTCCTAATCTTAAATCAGATACAATCCCAATAGTAAAGCCTAGTTGAGCATTTGGAACTGCATTTCTTAAATAGGCAGAATCTGCATTTAGCTCTGGGACTTGTTCTTGATAATAAGTGTAATTTGTAAACCCAGGCTTCATTTTTATATTATAGAGCATCTGATTGGCACCTAAATAAAACCCAAAGTGATATTTCTTTTTATCATATCGAGGTTGATTAGGGATCGTACTAGATTGCGCCCATGTAGATGAGGATAATACAGTTAGAACAAGTATTAATATGAGTGATATGTATAGTTTGTTTTTCAATTTTCTATAAACGATAAAGGGTATTTATTATTGTGATATCATTCCAATTATATTGATCAATAATTTGTCAAAAGTCATCATTTTATTGGATTCAAATACGTTTTGATTAATATTTTTTCAAATTTTGTGATTTCATTTGGGTTATGCCTTTTTTCCAATGTATAAACTACAAATTCCAAAAGTGAATTTTATTTGTTTAACATCTTGATAACCTGCATTTGACAGGTGAGAAAGGAAATCGGATCCATCGGGAAATTTTTGTACGGACTCTGGTAGATATGTATAGGCAGCATCATCTTTTGACACACTCTTACCTAAAAGAGGAAGAATTGATGAAAAATAAAAATTGTAAATCTGTTTAACTGGAAAGACTGTTGGCTTACTAAATTCTAGGATATTTACACTACCATTTACTTTTGTTACTCGATTCATCTCTTTTAAACCTTTATCAAGATCCTCATAATTTCTTACACCAAAGGCTACGGTTACCGCATCAAAAAAGCCATCGTTATATTTTAGCTTTTCAGAATCCCCTAGCTCCATGTTAATTTTATCCTCTAGGTTTTTCTTTTTGATCTTTTGTTTACCTACTTCCAGCATGTTTTCTGAAATATCTGCACCAATGATAGTAGCATCTGGAATTGCTTTAGAAATGGTAATAGCTAAATCCCCAGTTCCAGTAGCAATATCTAATATTTGATTCGGATGATTTTTCTTTAATCTCCTTACCAATTGATTTCTCCAATAAATATCAATTCCCATAGATAAAAAATGATTCAAGAAATCGTACTTCCCAGCTATGCTATTGAACATGTTTCTAACTTGTTCCTTTTTTCCTTCTTGTTTCATTATTTAGTGCTATTCATGAGTTCTTTATAGAGTTTGCTTTTGTCAATTGGGACAACGCCAACTTCCTCGCAAACTAATCCTCCTGCTAAATTAGATATAGTAGCGATATTCTCTATGCTGAGATTTTGAGCTAAACATAAAGCTGTTAGACTAATTACAGTGTCTCCAGCTCCAGAAACATCTGAAATATTTCTCACATGAGCTGGAATACTATGGTGTTTATATTCCCCATTATCTTCCTTTTTTGTGATCATCACTCCATACTCCGAAAGAGTGGTGAAGAAGTAATTACAATTTAATTCTTTTTGCATTTTTTCGACAGCATTTTGTAATTTATCTGTTTCAAATGCTTCAAATGACTCGTTTATACCTTCTTTTAATTCTTTTAAGTTAGGCTTAAATAGACTGGTATTCTTAAAATGATGGAAATTTCTTTTTTTAGGGTCTACTACTGTTGGAACATGCTTGGCGAGAATTAAAACTTTCTCTATTAGTTCTTTGCAAATAACTCCTTTATCATAATCTTGAAAAATGATAACATCGATTTTATGATGAGAAAGGATAGACTCAATTCTGCCTAAAAGGATTAAAAGTTCGTCTTGTGAAACCTCTTTATCTGTTTCCTCGTCAACCCTTAACATTTGAGTCGAGTTTCCTATTACTCTAAATTTTGTAGTCGTGATACGAGAAGAGCTCTTAATGATACCCTCCTCAGATAATTCTCTTTTTTTAAGTAATTCTAAAAATGTATCAGCTTTAGGATCTTGTCCCACTACTGAACATAAAATAGGTTCTGCTCCAACTGCTTTTACATTTAGGGCTACATTTGCGGCTCCACCTAATCTATCTAATCTTTCTTTAACTGCAACTACTGGTACTGGTGCTTCTGGAGAGATTCTGTCCACTTGGCCAAAAATGTAACTGTCAATCATTACATCCCCAATTATCAATACTTTTTGGTTCTTGAAATTATCAAAAATTCCTTGAATATTTTTATCTGTCATTTTGCTAAATAAATAAGTGCAAAAGTAGTAATTATTTGTCAGTAGGTGTTATAAATTGTGAGCACGATAAACAACGTGGTTTAGAAAACCCAATACTATGTTTTTAGGCAAATAAAAGACCTTAGTTCATCAGCTCAAAACTAAATACTGTTCCATTCTCATCGCTTTGAATATCGAATTTAGCTTCAAGTATTTCTAAATAGGTTTTAACGTAATAAAGACCTAAACCAATGTTTTGATCAATGTGTTTTTGAGCTAATCCAAATGGTTGGAGTACAAGGAATAATTTATCTGACGGAATGATTTCGCCTTTATTTTTAATAGAAAATGAAGGGTGACCATCAGGATTTATTTCTAATGAAATGTCTACTATAGAGTTAGGATCTGAATGAACTATTGCATTTTCAATGAGTTCTACTAACATTCCAGTGAAATATTCAGGAAATCCGTTGTGTATAACATCTTTCTGTAAAGTTTTGTTTACCTTGATTCTTTTTAAGGTAATTTCCTCTTCCTTCGTCTCAATGATTTCTATAATAATATTAGATACATTAATATCTGATTTTGTGAGTGTGTTAAATCTAGTCTGAAGTTGAGTAATATCGAGAGCTTTTCTAGAAAAAATATCAAGTCTATTTACAGATTGTTTAAGTAAATCTCCAAATTCCAAAATTTCAGGATCTTTAATACTTTCATGAATAATATCTGTAAATCCAATAATTCCATTTAGTGGAGTCCTGATTTCATGGCTTATAAGTAGTAAGAATTTAGTTTTTGCATCATCAAGGACTTTTAATTCCTCATTCGCAATAATTAAGTCATTTTCTCTTTGTTTAAGTTTATTACTCATGCTATTGAAATTAGATGCCAAAAGGCCTAATTCACTTTTAGTGTTAAGTTTTATATTCATGTCGTAGTTTCCTTCAGCAATGCCAATACTCGCATGACTTAGTTTTTTTATTGGCGAAGTAATACTATTTGAGATAATATAAATGATAACCAAGATAATAAGAGTAACGGTAATTAGAAACATTATGGTTCTCAGCATTTTAGAAAATATTGAATCTTGAATAAAGCTGTAAGGTATAACGGCTATACTATGCCAGTTTGTACTTATGATTGGTGAGTAAAATGCAAATTTCTCTTCTTTAAAGGTATTTGAATAGAATTTCTGTCTTCCTACTTTTCCAGAAATAGCATTTGATATTATCTTTCTTTCTTCTACTTCATTCTCAGGTACTTTGGATCTAACTTCTTTCAATACATTCCGTCCTATTAAAACAGTGTTATCGGCATAAACTAATGTGCTATCACTAGAAAACAAAAAGATATCAGTTGGTATATTTTCTTCGAAATGTTTTTCATGGGATAGTAAAATCTCTTTTAGTAAGTCAATTGAAACATCAACAGTGATGATACCAAGGAACCTTCCATTATTAAAAAAAGGTTGGAAAAATGTTACCATATCAGTCTGTCCCGCATCGTAGTCAAAATAGGGCTTTGTCCATCCATTGTGATGTACAGATGAAGGTGTTTTCCACCATTCTAAATTACTATGTTGATAGTTGAAATAACTTTTGTCTTCTGAGGATGTAAATTGAATATGTTTAATACTGTTTTTTGATTTAAATGAGTAGTAAAACCCCATTTCATTATTGTTAAAAGCTTTCGGAGCTAAGGCAATTGCAGATCCGTAGACTAAATCATCAGATAGTGTAATATCGTTTGTGACCTCTAAAAAATCATCAACAGATATTCTACCTCTTTCTATTTCATTAGCAATTAATTTTGTTTTAGAGGATAATCCATCTAATTTATCGGTAATATAATCAGTATAGTTGAGATTAATTTCATGTAACTGATTAATATATTTTTCTTCAGTTAATTCTTGAATGTTTACATATAGAAGATAAAACATAATTGCGAAAATGAGAGAAACGGGTATTAAGATACTTACTCCTACCTTAAAAAGAATAGAGTCTTTGAATTTGAGTTGAGGCATGATGCGGGTTTTGGTTTAGAACACCGAAGTTACAAAAAATATTAGAGGATAAAAAAAAGCACAATACTTTTAAAAAGAATTGTGCTTTTAAACGTTTGATGTTTCGTCTTTTTACCTGAAATAATCACGCATTCTGTTAAAGAATCCTTTTTCTTTATTGTCAGGATTAGGAGTGAAGTTTTTACTTTGATTCAATTTGTGGAGTTCAGCTCTTTCTACTTCAAGAAGTTCTTTTGGAACCCATACATTAATGGTAACCAATAAATCTCCTTTCCCATAACTATTTACATCAGGTAATCCTTTACCTTTTAATCTTAATACTTTTCCAGGTTGAGTACCGGGAGCAATTTTTACTCTGGCTTTTCCTTCAAGAGTAGGGATTTCAATGCTTGTTCCTAAGGCGGCATCTGGAAAGCTGATGAAATGATCATGTAGAAGGTTCATGCCATCTCTTTCTAGATCTTCATGTTCAATTTCTTCAATAAGAATAATTAAGTCTCCAGGAACTCCACCACGTGCTGCAGCATTTCCTTTACCAGACATACTCAACTGCATTCCATCTGAAACACCAGCAGGAATGTTCAAAGTGATTACTTCTTCACCTTTTACAATTCCATTTCCGTGACAAGTTTTACATTTAGAAGTAATGATTTCGCCTTCGCCCCCACATTGCGGACAAGTGGTTTGGGTTTGCATTTGTCCAAGGAAAGAATTAACTACTTTAGTTACTTGACCAGTTCCGTGACAAGTGTTACAAGTTGTTCGGGCATTTCCTTCGGCTCCGCTACCATGACAGGTATCGCATGATATATACTTGTTAACTCGAACCTTCTTTTCTGCTCCGTTTAAGATTTCTTCAAGGGTGAGCTTTACTTTGATTCTTAGGTTAGAGCCACGGTTAACTCGTCTTCTACCGCCTCCAGAGCCACCAAAACCTCCAAAGCCACCAAAGCCTCCGCCACCAAAAATATCTCCAAAATGAGAAAAGATGTCATCCATACTCATTCCTCCGCCACCGAAGCCTCCTCCGCCAGCTGCTCCGCCAACGCCAGCATGACCATATTGGTCGTATCTCGCTTTTTTATCCCCATTGCTTAAAACATCATAAGCTTCCGCAGCTTCCTTAAACTGTTCTTCAGCTTCAGGATTGTCAGGATTTTTATCAGGATGATATTTTATAGCAACTTTTCTATAGGCTTTTTTTATTTCAGCTTCAGATGCACTTTTATCGACTCCTAAAACTTCATAATAATCTCTTTTACTCATATTGATGACCCTTCTATTGTAATTATTTTCCTACTACAACCTTTGCGTATCTGATTACTTTATCGTTTAATGTGTATCCTTTTTCAACCACATCTACTACTTTAGATTTTAATTCCTCAGTTGGAGCAGGGATTTCAGTAATGGCCTCATGAAAATCTGTATCAAAATCTTTTTCCTTAGAGTCCATACACTGTAGACCTTTTTTCTCTAAGGTTTTATATAGTTTGTTATATATTAATTCTACACCAGCTTTTATAGAATCAGCATCTGTATCTGCAGACATAGATTGCTGTGCTCTGTCAAAATCGTCAAGAACTGGTATTAAATCCAAAATTAAATCAGCGTTAGCTGTTTTAAAAAGCTCAATTCTTTCTTTTGCTGTTCTTTTTCTGAAGTTATCAAATTCTGAAAAGAGGCGAAGGTGCTTATCTTTTAATTCTGCAATCTGAGCTTCAAGGTTATTAATATCCTCTTCGCATGTTGCTGGCTCTTCATTACATTCTTCCGCTTCAGTATTGTTATCTTTTATTTCTTGCTCGTTTAAGTTTTCACTTTTCACTTGCTTTTCTTTACTTTCTTGTTTCTTGGTATTTCTTTTATTTGCCATATTCGCATTAAAATTGTCAGTTTTGCAGACTTTATCACATGCTTCTAAAATTAATTGAAAGCAGTTTGTGAATTAGTGTTCTGAAAACCAATCGTTTGTTACAAATTATTTTTCTAGTCAAAATTCCAGTGCAATATGTCAATTTTTGCGCCAAATATTAACTTAGGGTCAATTTGTCAGTCGTAACAATGTAGATTATAATTAGAAAAATTGTTTTTAATCAAATACATAAAAGATATTGATCAAAATACTTGTCAGTGGCAAGTAAAATACGAAATTTGCATTCTTAATTTTTAAATAATGTTTTACATTTGTAGGTCTTAAAATAAAATAACATGAAAAAAATCCTTCCTTTTTTATTCTCCGTATTGTTAATTGTTCTGTTTTCTTGCAATAACTCAACAGATTCGAGTCATTCAGAACAGAAAACTTTGGGTCAGATAGTTGAAATTAGTATTCCAGTTGGTGGTATGACTTGTGGGGGGTGCGAAAATACAGTTAATACTCAACTATTGAAATTCGAAGGTGTGGTTGAATCAAATGCCTCTCATATTGAAAAGCAAGTTATAGTAAAAGTAGATACAATGATTACTTCAATAAATGATATGAAATCTGAGATTGAAAGAGTAGGGTATAAAGTTTTAAAATAATAAACACCAAATAATGAGCGCAGATAAAAACACAGAAACCAGTTTTAGGGATTCCATCTCTACTGTTGATAGTCAAGGGAAAAGAATTTTTGTACATCCTAAAAAACCAAAAGGGAGATATTTTAATCGAAGATTAATAGTAGGATGGGCTTTACTTATTAATCTTTTTGCTGTACCTTTTATTAAAGTTAATGATCATCCTCTTTTTTTATTCGATGTTATACAACGTAAATTTATTCTATTTGGGGTTCATTTCTGGCCGCAAGATTCCTATTTGTTTGCTATTGCAATGATTTCATTGTTGGTAGGGATTGTTTTATTTACCGCAGTTTATGGTAGATTATGGTGTGGATGGACTTGTCCGCAAACTGTATTTATGGAAATTCTTTTTCGCCCGATTGAATATTTAATAGATGGGGATGCTAATGCTCAACGAAAACTTAAAGATGGTCCTTGGACTTTTGAAAAGATTTGGAAGAGGATGGTTAAAAATGGGATTTTTGCTTTTTTATCCATACTTATTACTAATGCATTATTGGCTTGGGTTATTGGAGTAGACGAGTTATTTAGAATAGCTTCAGACCCCATTAATGAACACATGGTTGGATTTGTGGCAATGTTAATTTTCTCAGGGATATTGTTTTTTATTTATAGTTGGTTTAGAGAACAGGTTTGTTCTATTTTATGTCCTTATGGTAGAATACAAGGTGTGTTACTCGATGTAAACTCAATTATTGTTAGTTATGATTATAAACGAGGAGAGCCACATGGAAATAGTAAAGAAGACAGTGATAAAGGTGATTGTATAGATTGTGGACAATGTGTTCAAGTTTGTCCAACTGGAATAGATATTAGAAATGGATCTCAGTTAGAATGTATAAATTGTACTGCATGTATTGATGCTTGTGATAGTGTTATGGATAAAGTGAAAAAACCTAGAGGTTTAATTCGCTTTGCATCAGAAAAAGAAATCTCAAAAGGTGAAAAGTTTAAAGTTACTCCCCGTATGGTCGGTTATTCTTCACTTCTAATTGCTTTAATGATATTTTTAGCTATATTGATATTTGGTAGAGCCGATTTGGAAACATCAATATTACGTACTCCTGGAATGCTTTATCAAGAGCAAGAGGATGGTAGAATAAGTAATCTCTATAATTTTAAAATCATTAATAAAACTGTAGAAGCAAAATCGGTGGAATTAAAGCTAATGTCTCATAAAGGAGAAATTAACGTGATTAGAGGAGAGATCAATATAAAACCATCTAGTATTTATGAAGATATCTTCTTTTTATATATAGCTCCCTCGGAGCTTCCAACTAAAACTAATGATATTGAAATTGGAATTTTTGTAGAAGGTGAAATGGTGGAAGAGCAAACTATCTCCTTTATTGGAGATAAATAATCTAATACTAGGTAAAAGTTTTTAGTCTAATTCTTATGGCATAATAATTAGAGTATTTTTGTAAAAATAATTTTTTAGATGAAAATAAAATGGAATTGGGGAACAGGTATTCTCCTCGCGATTTTGGCCATGATGGCATTTGTAATCTTTTTAGTATTTAAAACTTTTGATTATAAGATAAATAAAGTTTCTGAGGATTATTACGAAAGAGGATTAAATCACACAGAGCAAATGAAAAGGGTTGAGAATGCCATGGCTTATGCTGATGAATTTGATGTGATATATACTGATAATTGTAAAGTGAAATTTCCAAGTTATTTTGTAGGAAAAGATGTTAAAGGTCAAATCCTGTTTTTTAGACCTTCCGATTTTGAACAAGATAAATCCTTTGATATAATTTTGGATAATCAAGGAGAACAGGCATTCGATTTAGATCATTTCCTAAAAGGACGGTATATTGTAAAGGCAACATTTGAATTAAATTCGAAACCTTACTATTTAGAAAAAGAAATCATATTTAATTAATAGTCATGTTTATTACTTCTGCAATAATTTTGGGACTTTTAGGCTCTTTTCATTGTGTAGGAATGTGTGGTCCTATTGCTGTAGCTCTACCCATTAATAACAAAACTTGGTGGAATAGAATTGCAGGTACCTTCTTGTATAATATTGGAAGAGCAATTACCTATGCTGCTATGGGTGCTGTTTTTGGTGTGCTCGGAGAAGGCATACAGTTAGGTGGTTTTCAAAGTTGGATATCCATTGCAATGGGAGCAATTATGATTATTAGCGTTTTGTTTCCTGTCTTGTTCAGAAATACTAGATTATTAGACAAGTATATTTATGGATATGTAAACAAATTGAAAGCCTCACTGGGTCCACTATTGCAAAATAGTTCTTTAGGTTCTTTATTTGTGATAGGTCTGCTTAATGGACTCTTACCGTGTGGATTAGTTTATGTTGCTTTAGCTGGAGCTATTGCTACCGGAAGTGTAGTCAATGGCGCATTATTTATGTTTGTTTTTGGTTTGGGTACATTGCCTTTGTTGGCTCTTGTAACTTTAGCCGGAAATGTGATCTCTGGACCGTTTAAATCAAAGATCAACAAAATTATTCCTTTGGTGATCGTTATCATTGGTGCTTTGTTTATTCTAAGAGGATTGAATTTGGGGATTCCATACATAAGCCCTCCAGCTAAGAAATTACATATTCAACAAGAACCTGACACCTCCGGAAACAGAGGCTGTTGTGGGAGTGGAAAGCAAATGAACACAAATACTTTTCAGATGTTTTCTGGTGGAAAAATAATATTCTATTAATACTTTGTTATATGAAAGATAAAGTTGTTATTATTACGGGAGCTTCTTCAGGTATTGGGAGAGCTTTAGTTTATGAATACGCCAATAGAGGAGCTAAAGTTGTTATGGCTGCCAGAAATACTTCTAAGCTCGAGCAAATTCGAGATGATCTTATAAGGTTAAGTAAGGATTGTTTGTTGGTTACTACTGATGTTTCTGTAGAAAAAGACTGTGAAAATCTGATCAATAAATCGATTGAAAAATTTGGTAAAATAGATATATTAATCAATAATGCAGGAATAAGCATGAGGGCCTTATTTAAGGATCTTGAATTAAATGTTTTAAAACAATTGATGGATGTCAATTTCTGGGGAACTGTATATTGCAGCAAATATGCATTGCCATATTTGATAAAGCAAAAAGGATCTTTGGTTGGAGTCATTAGTATTGCAGGTTATGTGGGCTTACCTGCTCGAACTGGCTACAGTGCTTCTAAGTTTGCAGTAAGAGGATTTTTGGATACACTGAGAGTAGAAAACCTAAAAACAGGATTACATGTTTTAGTTGCCGCACCGGGATTTACACAAAGTAATATTCGAAATGTGGCGCTAACTAAAGATGGACAAGCTCAGGGTGATAGTCCAAGAAATGAAGGCAAAATGATGACTTCTGAAGAAGTAGCCCATAGAATAGCAAGAGCAATTGATAAAAGGAAGGCTTCATTAATATTGACTTTTCTCGAAGGTAAATTCTCTGTTTTTCTTAATAAAACCTTTCCACGTTTACTTGAGAAATTGACTTTTAGGCATATGGCAAAAGAAGCAGATTCGCCAATTAAATAGTTATTTTTTCAACTCCTTTTTTAAATTTAAATTCTCTTTTTTTATTTTGTACGGTATTATAATTATTTTATATTTGTTTCATTAAGAAATAAGAAAAATAAAATAAGGACAATACTCCTTTTTACATCAATATAAATATAATGAGCAATTTAACTTTGGAGATTAAGCCAAAAGAAGGTTTAGGGGAATTAAAATTTGGTGAAATTCCAGAAAATGTAACCAAGCTAGTTGGTGAGCCAGTAGATGCCGAAGAGATCACTTCTGATGATGACTTGAAAACTACAATTTTAACTTTTGATAGTGGGATTACAGTTTTTCTTGAAGGGTTAGTAGAGCCAGTGGTTTCTAATTTCGATTTAGATAATAAAACAGCGACACTTTTTGGAGAGAAAATCTTTGAACTAAATGAAGAGGCTATTATTAAGCTTATGGAAGGGCATGGTTATAAGGAAATTGAAAAAGAAGAGGAGGAGTGGGGTGAAACTCGAATTACTTTTGACGACGCTTTATTAGACTGCTATTTTGAACAAGGTAATTTAGTAGCTGTAAGTTGGGGTGTTATCATTAATGATGATGGAAGTATAGCTAAATAAGCGAATTAAGCCTTCTCCATAGTAAAACCAAATGTGGTACCTATACCGATGGTACTTCTTGTGTATATGCTCTGTTTATGAGCTTCTACTATATGCTTTACAATAGCCAAACCAAGACCTGTGCCGCCTAATTCACGGCTACGAGCTTTGTCTGTTCTGTAAAACCTTTCATAAATTCTAGGTAAGTCTTCTTTATTGATACCTGGACCGTTGTCAGTTATTTCTATCAATAAATTTTCATCCATATCAAAGAAACTGATTTTTACTTTTCCTGTATTTGCGTAACCATATTTAATGGCGTTGCCTATCAGATTGGTAATTAATCTTTCTACTTTTTCACGGTCGGCATTAACAAATATGGGCCATTCATAGTTTTTTCCATAATACATTTCGATGTTTTTCTTTTCGGCTTTCATTTCAAAAGATTCAATTAAATCATCACAAAGGGTTTTAATATTAAAGCGACTTATGTTTAACTTAAGTTCCCCTGACTCTAATTGACTAATCGTTTCCAGCTCTTTAACTATCCCAATTAATCTATTAATGTTTTTTTCTGATCTCTCCAGGTATTTGATATTAATATTTTCATCCTCTAAACCTCCATCGATTAATGTAGATATATAGCCTAAAATAGTAAAAAGAGGAGTTTTTAATTCATGAGAAATATTACCGATATATTCTTTCCTGTATTGTTCTAATTGCTTGAGCTGTGAGATTTCTTTTTCATAATCGTCGCTCCATTCTAGAACTTCTTGATGAACTGATTCAATATTTGCAATTTTTGTTTGATTTACTTTGTCTTTGTTACTACTCTTGACTTTATGGTCGTGAATAAGTTTATAAATGACTTTCACATGATCATAAATATATCTTTCAATATAGGTTTGAATAATCCAAAAAGATACCAGAACAAATATAAATAGAACACCAAGTAATAAGAATATATTCGCGTTGGTGATAAGGAAGGTATACACTAGAACTGCACTAACAATGAAGCCAAGAATTAAACTTATTTGTAGTGCAATATTAGTCGACTCTTTTATTTTCATTAAGGGAATGTTTATTTAGAAGTATCAATGAATTTATAACCAACGCCTTTCATGGTTTGAATGTATTCTGGACCAATTTTTTCTCTAATTTTTCTAATGTGAACGTCAATTGTTCTATCTCCAACAATCACATCATTGCCCCAAACCTTAGAGAATATTTCTTCTCTAGTAAATACTTTATCAATCTTAGAGGCAAACAATAATAGTAATTCGAATTCTTTTTTAGGTAATAAAATATCTTTCCCATCTTTAATAATCAAGTATCTTTCTTTATCAATCTTGAAAGATTCATGTATTTCCATTACATGATTTGAATTGTCTTGTCCAGACTCATTCACTTGCCCAGATCTACGAAGTAATGATTTGACTTTACTAACTAATACCTTTGGCTTGATAGGCTTAGAGATATAATCATCAGCACCAACATCATATCCCGCTATTTGTGAATAGTCTTCAGAACGAGCTGTAAGGAAAATGATAATTGGGTTTCCTAGTTCTGGAAGTTGTCTCAGTTGTTCACATGCTTCAATACCATCAAGTTTTGGCATCATAACATCTAGGATAATTAAATCGGGCTTTACCTTAAGTGCTTTTTTTATCCCTTCTTCGCCATTGCTTGCAGTATGTACATTATAGCCATTCTTCTTAAGATTATAGCTTAAGAATTCAAGGATATCATTCTCATCGTCAACTAGTAAAATAGTTTGGTTAATTGGGTTCATTTCTCTTTGTTTTTTAAGGCAAATTTAAGCTATTGTTAATCTTTATCAATGTTAATACATTAACTAATTGTTAATTGATTCGTTGATAATTTTGTAAAAATACAAAATTTCAATGTATCTTTAATTGTAAATTTGAATTTTGGAGTATGTATATTAATATGTAAATAAATTGCCTATTATGGTTGATTTTGAAGTGTTGATTGTTGAAGACGAGGTGATTAACGCAAAGGTTCTTCAGGAGTTTTTAGAAAGTAAAGGTTATAAAATACTTGATGTTGTAACTTCAGGCGAAGCTGCAATTGAATTTGTGAGTAAGAAAAAACCAGATCTAATATTAATGGATATTGAGCTTGATGGAAAGATTTCTGGCATAGAAGCTGTAGAGCATATTAATAAAAATGAAAAAATTCCTATTCTTTATATAACAAGTCAGACTGATAAACAGGTAGTTAAGAAGGCTAAAGAAACAGAACCTGTTGGATATATAATCAA
>JADGDY010000235.1 GCA_016744655.1 Bacteroidales bacterium
TGGAGCGTTATTTCAACTAAATCCGGGCTCTGGATTTGGCTTTATCGTTAAAGGAAAATACACTCATATTCTTTATAATAAGGGTGAGTATAATAGCTTATCTCACTTTGATATTCATATAGGTGCAACTTTTGTATTCTAGTAAATGATATGAGAAATAATATAAAAGCGAAGATCATTGGTCTTCGCTTTTTTTTTGGCATAGAATTTTCTTGGTCAGCCATACATAATTGGAGTGAAATTCTATTATAGTTTTCTTAAATTTGTGTTCTTATGAATGAAGCGATCAAGAGATTTAAACTTCTTATAAATATCATGCTTTTGTCTTTAGTGACAGCAGCATTTATGATTTGGGGGAATAGCAAATCAGAATCCATTACAAATATTGCTCTGCAAATTCAAGAACAGGTTCAGACTGATCAAGTTCTCTTAGATGATATTCTATTAGATTTACAGGAGGTTCTTATTATTAATGGGAAAGAAGCTTTTGAATTAAAATCCTTATCATATCAAGCCAAGTATAAAGATAGATTTGCATTTGCTTTATATGAGGAGGGGAAATTAGAGCTTTGGACTGATAATCATATCCTTTTACCTGAACATTTTGGTGAAATTGATCAACAAGAAATTCAACATTTAGGTTCATACCAAATTATTCTTCGCTCTGTAATGGTGCAGGACTTTTCAATTGTTGGTATTCAAATTATTAAAATACAATATCCTTGGGAAAATGAATATTTAAAAAGCCATTTAGCGAGATATTTTAATATTTCAAAAGAATTAATCATCAGTAGTACTGAAGGTATTCCAGTTTTGGGAATTGGTGACAAGGAGTTGTTTTTTATCGATTCTATTGAGAATAGTTCTATGAGTAAATTAAGGTTACTTCCTTTCTTCTTATTCATCTTTTCATTCTATTTTTTAGCACAAATACTTCAGATTCTATTGAAAAAATGGGCGAAATCTAAGGAAATACTGACTTTAATAGTTTTTAGCATGTCAATTATATCCTGGTATGCCATTCACTTTATTTTAGGAGTACCCGAGTTTATCTTTAAAAGTGAATTATTCTCCCCGGGATTATACGCTCATTTTTGGATTTATAATAGTATTGGAAACTTGTTTTTCATGAGCCTAATTTCGTTAATTATAGTGATTTACTATTTCAATCATGTGAGATCACGTCAACCGAATAATTGGTTTATACATTTGTATTTGAGTTTTATATTCCTGCTCTACTATAGCTTAGTCATTCTAATAAAGAGTCTCATATTTGATTCGCAAATAGGTCTTGATTTATTCCAATTGGCCTCTTTGAATATTTATAGCTACTTGGTGCTTTTAATTATTTTTCTTCTTCAATTTGCTTTGTTTCTTTCAGTTTACAGATGGCTTGGTCATTTTGTAAAATGTAAAAATATAGAAAGTCACCTTTGGGTGTTTTTGTTAATGATTGGGATGGTTCCTGTTGTTATTTCCAGTAAATATTTAATTCCTTTTTGGTTGATTCATGTTTCCATAAGTCTAGTTATTGTTTTAGCTTTTTATTGGCAGAAACTGAATGCTGGTTCGCGAAAATTAGGTGAAGTTTTATTCTTTTTAGTGTTTTTTACATTCCTTACTACGTTTTATCTCAATTATTTAAACGACAAAAAAGAAGGTTTAATAAGAGAAACCTCGGCACTTACTTTGGATTTAGAAAATGATCCTTTTTTGGAGGAGCATTTTATCTCTTCTATTGATAAAATTCAAAATGATGAATTTTTAATTGAATTGACTAATGGAATGCAAATCATTGATAATGGTGATAGTCTTCTCAATTTTATTTCTGAAAAATACTTCGAATCATTTATGCAATTGTACCATATTAATCTGATTCATTGTGATGAGGAAAGTATGATTACCATTATGCCTGAAAATTTTGAGACTTCTTGTTATCAGTATTTTAAAGAAAGGATTAAATCCAGTAAGTCAGTAATTAGGGAAGATACTTTATATTTGATACAGAGTTCATTTCAATATAGGAATTATATAGGAAGAATTCCATATCAGTTAGATTCTATCACAAAATCTTGTATTTTTATAGAGTTTGTCTCCAAAGTCAAACCGA
Source organism: Bacteroidales bacterium (assembly GCA_016744655.1). Taxonomy (GTDB): domain Bacteria; phylum Bacteroidota; class Bacteroidia; order Bacteroidales; family UBA12170; genus UBA12170. The sequence continues at coordinate 2,111 of JADGDY010000235.1, forward strand.
AAGAAATGGGGCTTCCAGCAATACTAGAGAAATCTCATATTTATCAATCACCATTACTCAGAAACTATTCATATGCAGTTTATAGTGAAGAAAACTTGACAGATTTTTATGGAAAGTTCGATTATAAACAAAACCTCCAAGATTATCGATTGACTAATTATCAGGATACTTATTTTGATAAAGATAATTATCAGCATTACATTTACTCTAAAAACAAAGAAAATGTTTTGATCATAAGTCTTGAAAAGCCCGGTAGGTTGCAACGCTTAGCATCTTTTGCATTTATCTTTTTGTTCTATAGTTTACTCACCTTTCTCCTTTACTTTTTATTTAATACTACCTCATTACAAAATTCAGTAAGTAGCTTTCAGGGGCGACTGCAATACTCGATGATTGTCCTCCTCCTGTTTTCATTTATTCTCATTGGAGTATCAAGCTTGTATTATATCATATATTTGAATCAAGCAAAAAATGCGGATGGTTTAATGGAGAAAGCACATTCGGTTTTGATAGAACTAGAACATAAATTGAGCGGAATGAAAGAGTTTACTCCAGCAGACCATCAATATGTAGAAGGCCTTTTATTGAAATTTTCAGAAGTGTTTTTTACCGATATTACACTATATAATAAAAAAGGAGAGCTATTGGCCAGTAGTAGGCCAGAAATGTTTAGCGCCTCATTATTGTCAAATCGGATGGAAGCCAATGCTTATTACGAGTTAAGTTTTCTAAAAAACTCATTCTTTATTCAGGAAGAAAAGATTGGGTCGCAGATATATTTATCTGCCTATTTACCTTTTAGAAATCAAGATAATCAATCTGTTGCCTATCTTAACTTGCCATATTTTGCTAAACAATACGAACTAGAAGAGGAGGTCTCTGGATTTATTGTGGCCTTTTTAAATATTTATTTGTTTCTATTGTTTATTGCTGTTGTGATTACATTAGTGGTTTCGAGATATTTGAGTAAGCCTCTCCAAATGATTAAGGAGAAACTAGGAAAACTTGATCTACAAGATACTAACGAGAAAATTGAGTGGAACAAGGATGACGAGATTGGAGAACTCGTGAAAGAATATAATCGTATGGTGGAAGAGTTGAGTTTGAGTGCTCAAAAATTAGCTATAACTCAGAGAGAATCTGCTTGGCGAGAAATGGCTCAGCAGATTGCTCATGAAATTAAAAATCCACTGACTCCAATGAAGTTGAATGTTCAATATTTAGAACGTGCTTGGGACGATCAAGTGGAAGACTATGAAGTCCGAATGAAAAGAATTACAAAAGGCCTACAAGAGCAAATTGATGTGTTGAGCGAAATTGCAGGGCAGTTTAGTAGTTTTGCTGCCATCGATAAGATACAAATTCAAGAATTAAATATTAAAAGTATTGTCATAGATGTAGAAAGCATTTTCAAAGGTAACGATCATGTGGTTTTTTCGCATGATTTTCCACAAGACAATTTGCTGATTACAGCTGATAAAAACCAAATGATTAGAGTATTTAATAACCTGTATAAAAATGCTGTTCAGGCTATTGGGTATAACTCAGCAGGCTCTGTTCATACTAAAATCATACGAGTTGATGGTAATTTAGAAATCAGAATTATTGATGATGGTTGTGGGATAGCCGACACTGAATTAGCTCATATTTTTGAACCTCGATTTACAACAAAAACCAGTGGAATGGGATTAGGATTGGCTTTAGTGAAAAAGATGTTAGAGAATATCGGAGGAAGTATTCGCGTGGAAACCATCCTCAAAAAAGGGAGTAGTTTTATTATTCAGTTACCTATCTTAAAAAAAGATTAATCTTTATAATACTCCTCTTTAAAATTAACCAAAAAAAGCTTTTTGGTGGCACGAGTAATAGCTGTATACAACCACCTTCCAAACTCCACATCCATATTGTCATCGGGCAACCAAGGTTGTTCTAAAAACACAACATCCCATTGTCCACCCTGAGTTTTATGACAGGTTAAAGCATTGGCAAATTTCACCTGTAAGGCATTAAAGTGACGGTTATTTTTTACGGCATCAACTCGAGCTTTTTTACTGCTTAAGTCATAATAATCTTTCATCACTTCCTGAAAAAGTCTATTGTTTTCCTCATAGGTTAAAGAAGGACTTTCAGAAGTTAAGGTGTCGAGAAGTATTAAAACATCAAAGCTTGGTTCATCAGGATAGTCTATCAATTGTACTTCAACTTCTGCAAATTCGAATCCATATAAATCGGAGTACCTTTTAAGCTGAACCACTTCTACAATATCTCCATTGGCAATGAAACCAGCTTGTGATTTTTCTTCCAACCAGAAGTAATTATTCCTTACGACCATCAGCAAATCTCCACCTTCAATCCGATTTTCTTTATATAATATCCGGTTTCTTACTTCACGATTATAGATATTTGCTCTTTTATTACTTCGCGTAATAATTACCACATTTTCTTCACCAAATTCTGAAAAGGCATCACTCAATTCTTCTTGTAATTCCATGCCTCCAATTCGATATACATCTTTAAACTCATTGGTTAAGAAAAGTGGATTCTCCATGCTTTCCTCACTTATTAAGTTTCTAATATACGTTGCATTGTGTAAAATTCCGGATTCTGCGGCTTGCCTAACTACCTCTTTTAGCTCGTATTTGAAAATATCGAAAGGATAATAACTCTTTAAGCCTTCTGGGCTTAATGCAGGACTAATATCTAAACCAACAGGAGGAAGCTGAGCAAGGTCACCAATGAGCATTAATTCACAATGATCTCCAGAATAAACATAGGTGATGAGGTCGGCCAGTAAATCTTGGTGAGAAAAGTGAGCATCGTTAGTAGATCCTGAAATCATAGAGGCTTCATCTACAATAAAGAGTGTATTCACATGTAAATTCTCTTTCAATTTACTCTCCATAAATCCACTCTTATCCATGCTGGTGAAATATATTTTCTTATGGATAGTAAGTGCTTTTTTATGGGCGTATGCTGAGAGAACTTTTGCTGCTCTACCTGTTGGAGCAAGGAGTACTGTCCGTTTTCTAATTCCTGGTAAAGTAGCAACAATGGATTGAACAAAGCTAGTTTTTCCAGTTCCTGCATATCCTTTTAAAAGAAATACTTTTTCAATAGAATCGTAGGCTAAGAATTTCACAAATTCCTCAAATAGCAATTCCTGATCTGCGGTTGGCTGATGTGGGAATTTTTGCTTAAGAATGTTCAAAACTAGTTTTGGATTCATAGAATAGCGGCTGTTTTAGATAGAATATGAAGCTGCAATTTATAAATTTTCACCGGATTTAGGGCCTTTCATCACCTGCCATGAAAAACTAATGCTATGTATTTATTAACAATTCCTTAGTTTGAATGATAAAAGCTTGAAAATCATAGGAAAATGTAAGGTTCTGTAAATCTACTCTGTTCATACATCTGCTTTTTTTTGTATCTTGTCGTCATAGAAAATATATGCATATGCAAGTACAAATTAAAAGGGAAAAGACTAAG
>JADGDY010000236.1 GCA_016744655.1 Bacteroidales bacterium
GTGTAGCAAAACCACCGCTGTATCAGAAAGCCTACTCCACAAATGACTTTTCGGAAAAACAATAAATGTTGACGATTGCATGTCAGCATAAACTCCTACTTTTAGTGACATTCTTCGAATCGTCACTAACGAGCGTCAAACAATATTATTTTTATTTCCTTCAAGCCATTTGCTCCGCTTAACGACTTCCTGATAAGGCGGAATTAGACTTCCGCTGGAAGTCTTTATAAGTTTTGGGGATTTAATTCAGAATCCTTGACTTGTTTCTAGTTCATAACGATATAAACTCCATTGTGCCTTCTTTAATATAAAATTAGAATTATTTAGAACTAATGAGCAGGATATCTACCAATTAGAATGCTTTAAGTCAATTGAATAATAGTATTTAAAAAATTGTATTTAGCTTATCAATACATAATAATTAGATAAAATTTCATACGTATCCACATAATAGAATTAAAATCCACTTTGCTTCGCGCATCAAAATAGGATTTTGCCCCTATTCCTTAAAAAACATCAAATATTCCTTAAAATAATAAGACAGCCCATAAAAATAATGTACTTTTGCAAAAATGCTAATTTAGAATTATTATGAATTACGATATTATAGTTTTAGGTAGCGGTCCTGGTGGATATGTTGCTGCCATTAGAGCTACCCAATTAGGAAAAAAAGTAGCAGTTATTGAAAAAGCCGAACTCGGTGGAATTTGCCTCAACTGGGGATGTATTCCAACTAAAGCTCTTTTAAAAAGTGCAGAGGTTTATAACTATGCTAAGCATGCTGGTGATTATGGTGTAAAAGTTTCAGGAGAGATTGAAGCTGATTTTGATGCCATTGTAAAAAGAAGTCGCGGTGTTGCTGAAGGAATGAGTAAGGGTATTCAATTCTTATTCAAGAAAAACAAAGTAGATTTAATTTCTGGTTTTGGTAAATTAAAACCAGGAAAGAAAATAGAAGTGACAGATGCGGATGGAAAAACCACTGAATACAGTGCCGAAAACATCATTATTGCCACTGGTGCTCGTTCACGTGAACTACCAAATCTTCCTCAAGATGGAAATAAGATTATAGGTTATAGAAAAGCCATGACCTTAGACAAAAAACCTGAATCTATGGTTGTTGTTGGTTCTGGAGCTATTGGTTCTGAGTTTGCTCATTTTTATAATAGCATTGGAACCAAGGTAACTTTAGTTGAGTTTATGGATACTATTGTTCCTGTGGAAGATGTAGACGTAAGTAAGCAATTGGGAAGAAGCTTTAAGAAAGCCGGCATTAAGGTAATGGTGAAAAGCGAAGTACTAAGTGTAGATACTACAGGTGATAAATGCAAAGTTCTCATCAAAACTAAAAAAGGCGAAGAAACCATTGAAGCAGATGTGGTTCTTTCTGCTGTTGGAATCCAGACCAATATTGAAGGAATCGGATTAGAGGAAGTTGGAATTGAAGTAGACCGTGGTAAGGTATTGGTTGACGAGTATTACAAAACCAATGTTGAAGGTTATTATGCCATTGGCGATATCGTTCCTGGTCCTGCTTTAGCACACACTGCTAGTCACGAAGGAATTATCTGTGTGGAGAAAATTGCTGGCCATCACCCTACACCACTAGACTATGGTAACAATCCAGGTTGTACTTATACTCAGCCAGAAATTGCCAGTGTTGGTTTAACAGAAGCACAAGCAAAAGAAGCTGGACATGAGATTAAAGTGGGTAAATTCCCATTCTCTGCTTCAGGAAAAGCAAGTGCAGCAGGTCATAAAGATGGTTTTGTTAAAGTTATCTTCGATGCAAAATACGGTGAGTGGTTAGGTTGTCATATGATTGGTGACCACGTAACTGAGATGATTGCAGAAGCAGTAGTTGCTCGTAAACTAGAAACTACTGGTCGCGAAATTATTGAAGCGGTTCACCCCCATCCTACTATGTCGGAGGCGATTATGGAAGCTGTTGCGGATGCTTATGATGAAGTGATTCATATATAGTGGCTTCAAGAAAACTCCGATAACATCGTTATAGCCCTTATGAAAACAGTCATTTACGATAGTAAATTCCTTGATTTTCATAAAAGCCAAGCCTCGTTCTCGAAGTCTTCTCTTCAGCCACCTAAACACTTGCACTCATCATACAAGGTTTTTTTTTTAATTTCTATTAAAAATATCTTAGAGGATGTCATTAATTTGATGTCCTCTTTTGTTGCTTCATATTTTGCTATTTATACCAACTGTACATCAAAATGTGCCTTAAGCGATTTTGCTTGTAAAATGGTAAATGCCGATACATAATCAAAGCGACTTAATGCTTAAAAGGATTTTAAGGCGCATTTCATTTAGTCATCGGTATTATTCATTTTGTATAATCAAAACATCAACTAGTCTTTTATAATTCAAATATATCCAAATCCTTTTCTTATTCTATTCATTTTTTATACATTTACATCATAAACGCAAATATCCAATTTCTAATTCTTTGAAATGACTTTAGAAATTGGAATTAATTTTACCAAAATCAGTATACCTACTGCAATTGAGGCAGGTATAATGAAGAAACTTACTTATATAAACACGTTGAACTAAACCGCCCCCTTTCTGGGAGGCGGTAATTCTATTAAATTTAGGGTACAAAATCTTAAAAAATAATAGAAATGAAAAGTTCAGACTTTATGCTCTTAGAGCGAATGACCCATGAGATGCAAATCCGTAATTATAGCGAAAGAACCATCCAATGTTACACCTCTCATTTAACAAAAATAGTAAACCATTTTGATATTCCCTTGAATGATGTTGGTATAAGTCAAGTTAAAGATTTCTTGCACCAACGAATAACCATCGATAAAGTTTCTACATCTACAGTAAATCAAACTATAAGCGCCTACAAGATTTTACAAGTGGATGTTTTGGGATTAAAACGGGAAGGAATCAGAATAAAAAGACCACGACGTAACCGAAAGCTTCCAGTAGTATTATCATTAGAAGAAGTGGAAAGCTTAATCTGTTCTACAACTAATTTAAAGCACCGAGCATTTCTGGCTTTATCGTATTCCTCTGGTATTCGACGTGAAGAAGCTCAAAAGATAAAACCAGAAAACATTGATTCTGCTCGTATGCAAGTACATGTTACCAATGGAAAAGGAAGAAAGGATAGGTATACCATTCTTTCTAAAAGCGCCTTGAATTTACTACGCACTTATTATAAAAGTACTCGCCCTTCTGTTTATTTATTCGAATCAAGCTTTGAAAAAGGAAAGCACCTTTCAGCCAGTACGCTTGATAAGATTGTAAAGAACAATGCGAAAAAAGCAGGTATTAAAAAGAAGATTTCGTTTCATACTTTACGTCATAGTTTTGCTACCCATCTTTTGGAGCAGGGAATTCATATAAAAATGATTCAGCAATTCCTAGGGCATAGCTCCATTAAAACAACCATGGCTATATTTACATATAGCTAATATTGAGACGAGTAGCGTGGTATCTCCTTTTGATAGTTTGGATATTGAATAGGAGGATAAAAAATGGAAAATACACGTCAAAATTTAGAGCTTTCTGATGTATTATCGAATCATAGAAAAGAATTTTTGTCCGTAAATAAGCTTTGTCCTGAGCAAAAGAAAGCATTTAATGCCATTACCAATTGCCGCACCTCAATTTTGGGAGGGCATTCATCAAAGTGTGATAGCTGCGGTCATCAACATCAGTCATATAACTCATGCCGTAATCGGCATTGTCCCAAATGTCAGTTTTTAAAACAGGTTCAATGGGTTGATAGGTTGAGGGCCTCACTACCTCCCATCAAATACTTTCATTTGGTTTTTACCCTACCGCAATGCCTGCACAAAATGCTTTATATCAACCAGTCTGTAGGTTATTCCATCTTGTTTAAAGCAGCCTGGAAAGCTTTAAAAAACTGTCTGGCTAATCCGAAGTTTTTGGGAGCACAATCAGGGGCTGTTGCTGTGCTTCATACCTGGGGACAAACTCTAACATACCATCCTCATTTACATCTGATAGTCCCGGCTGGAGGATTATCAGAAGATGAGATGGAATGGATTCATTCTAATAAAAAATACCTGCTTCCGGTAAAAGTTCTTAGTGGAGTTTTTAGGGGGATTTTCACTACTATGTTAGAAAAAGCCATTATAAAACAAGAAGTTAGTTTGCCTGATGATGTGGAAAGCTTCGCTCAACTTAAATCAAAGATGTATGCAAAAAACTGGGTGGTTTATGCTGATAAGCCACATGCGGGTCCTGATAAAGTAATAGAATATTTAGGAAGGTATACCAATCGGGTAGCCTTTACCAATAGCAGGCTTCTGAGCGACGAAAAAGGAAAAATCTCTTTTGTTTATAAAGATTACAGTATGGCTGGGTTAAAAAGAAAAATGACCTTAGGAGCAGATGAGTTCATTAAAAGATTTTTTAGACATGTACTTCCCTGCGGTTTTTATAAAATCAGGTACTTCGGGATTTTAGCACCACGTAACATGAGCACAAAACTAGCCTTATGCTTTACCTTATTGAATAAAACTGCTTACTTTCCAAAGCTACAAGGCTTACCAATATTAGAAGTCTTACAATTGGTAACGGGAATAGACCCTTTTTTGTGCCCGCATTGCCAAAAAGGAAGAATGCTAGCTCAAAGTATATGGGGAAATAAATATATCGAAACAGGATAAAGTTAAATGCTTTGCTTTTGTTCTTTGAAATATAAATATCATCAAATGGTTAAAAATCGTAATGGAAAAACTATGCCTTATTGCTAATATAAATATCCTAAAAACTAGATTGGTCATACAAAGTCAATACTTCTGCACAGCTTGTAAAGACCTATTTCAAACTCACCTAGACTCGACAAGTAAAAGGATGCCCATAGGAAATGGCATAGTCCAACTTAATTTTATCCCTCATCACATTCACTGCTTCGTATAAATAATATATCTTTTTTTCACCTATTTTAATTTCTTTCGATATATTTGGGGTGACGATTGATAAAATACTTAATCGTTAGCACACATTAAATTAAAGAATTATGAAGCAAAATATTTTTAAAACGGTTTTCCTTTTTTCCATTGCATCACTATCGTTAATAGGTTGTAAGAAAGAAGAAGTAAAAGAACTAATGAATTCACCAACTCATATTGAGATCGATGGTTTTTATCTTGAACTTGAAGCATATATTTGGCGTGATTTCATGCCTGGTTCAGGCGATTCAAAGATGATGTCAAACAATAGACTTATTGACCGAAATCAAAATGATATCTCAAATAGATTTGAATTATTAAAACAATATGTTATTAAAAAAAATAAAATTTGGGAGACTGATTATTCTTCAGAGTCATATAATTCTGATATCTATGTGCTTGAAAACACATCTAGAGAAGGACCATTATGGGATATTGGTGAGAAAGTAGATGTAATATGCCAATTCAGGGATATCTCAACAGAAACTGAGTACAAAATAATGGTTGAAAATCAAACTATTAATAGGACAGATTAAACATGTGCTAATCGAGTAGACGGCTCCGCCAGAACTAGCTGACGGAGTGCGCCTCTCACACCACCGTACGTACGGGTCTCGTATACGGCGGTTCATCAGGCATC
>JADGDY010000054.1 GCA_016744655.1 Bacteroidales bacterium
TGTCCACAAGTTCATCAAGCAATGAACCTGAAATGGTTCGATGATTTAGGATTATTTAATATGTCGATTAAATACACTCTGTTACAAGATTAACTTGAAATCGCCGTATACGAGAGTATGTACGGTGGTGTGAGAGGGCGGGGGAGCAATCCCCCTACCTACTCGATTGATTTTAAGAAAATGTTAATTGTAAAATAAATTGTTATATTATCATTTGCGTTGTATAATAATATTTTATAATTTTAGCAATCTAAAATCTCATATTATGAAAACACCTATTTACTTATTTATTTTCTTGTTTATTTTTTCTAGTACTTATGCTCAAAAAGGAGAAGATCCAGTAGCCGTAAATGATACCATATCTATGATGACTTATGGTTCTATTATGGTAGACGTTGTAGCAAATGACTATGACCCCAATGATTTGGATATTTTTATTTCTGAACTTAGTGAATCTGATTATTTTAGTTTAGAAGTAATTGACGACAAAGTGTTAATCACTTCTACAAAATATTTTATTGGAACTCGAATTGAGGATTATGAAATAGAAAATACAGAAGGTGACGATGATGGCGCTTTAATTGTCATCAATGTGGAGCGTAATCCCGAAGTTCCTTTTCCAAATCCTGATTATATTTATATGGATAGTCAAACTGAATTTTCTATGGATTTGCTAGCTAATGATGAATATAGTGGAACTGAGGAATTAAAGATAATTAGCGTTTCAGAACCTGAAAATCATGACATAGAAATTCTTGAAGATGGTAGAACTATTTTATTCAAAGCTGGATGTGAAGCTACCTTGGTGCGCTTTTCATATGAAGTACAAGAACAAGGAGGAAATGAATATATTGCTGAAGGAACTGGAGAGGCTTTTATTTATTTAAACTCAGAGCAACCTATTGTAAATTCTGATAGTGCGCAAACCACTAAAAATACTCCTGTATTTATTGATGTGTTGATAAATGATCAACCCGAAGGTGAAGTAGTTCTTGTTTCTACAAATTCTGAAGCAGCAGAAATTGTAGGAGAACAAATTAAGTTTACCCCGCCTTTAGATTATATGGGTTATTATTATTTCAAATACGATATAATGAATGCCAATAATCAGTTGGTTTCGACTAAAGATCAGGTCGTAATTGAAGTTATCCAAAGCCCGAGTAGTCCTATATCTGTAAATGATACCTTGGTATTTCCTTGGTCAGATACTATATTTTTATCTCCATTGTTAAATGATTTGAACCCAAGTGGTAATCCTTTAGTAGTATCAAGTACTGGAGATTCTTTAATTCCATTTAAAGATCATATGTTGTTAGGAGCTGGTCATTATGAAGAAAGTTATTCTTGTCAAGATGTTGTTACTGGAGAGTTTAGCAATGCAGCGCATATCTTTCTTGAAGTTTTACCACCTGACTCCATTGAGCTTGAAGATCTAGAATTCAATTATTCTATTGGAGAAACACTAACTATTGATTTAAACGAACATACAAATATAATTTCAGATATAAGTGAGGCTAACAGTAAATGGGGAACAACAGATATAGATAATGGTATTTTAACTTATTCTATACCAGATTCCAATATCCTAGCTTCTGATTTTTTCAACAGTGATTCCGATGTATTAAAAGATAATATATTAGTAACTTATAGTTTTGAAGATCAATTACCGATACATCATACTCAAACTGTAAAAATTAATATTCTTCAACCTGATTTAGTAAATTATTTGGAGATTAATAACTTTAGAAATCGTGTTACCCCTTATGGTATCCTGTCAAATAAATATGGAGATGGTGAAGTACACCCTATAGCAGCAATTGAATTTCCTAAAAACAGTGGCGTTAATGATATTTCTATGATTAACCCATGGTTAGCAAATAAAGACGAAAGTGAAAATACAATTGTTGTTGGGGAGCAATATGCTGGTATTGGGTTTGAGTTTTTCTACGGTCCATTAGCAGATGATTATAGAGGTGATTATATGAAAAAGTTTTTGAGAACATGGAAAGTAACCAAAACTGAGATTGAACAACATAAAACAGATTTTAGCAATCCAGAATATACTATTCCAGAAGTTATACAAAATTGGCCTGCAGGTTTAATAGAATATAATGGTTATCAATATGAACAAGCCGATTTTGTTGATCTAAATGGAAATGAAATATATGAACCTGAAGAAGGTGATTATCCAAAGATATCTGGTGATCAGGCAATTTTATATATTGTAAATAATGGACGATATGCTCAAAATAAATATCAAAATACTCCGGTTTCTGATTCCTTAAATATGGATATGTTTGTTTTGGTTTATGCTTTTGATAGACCCGGTCATCCTGTATTTCACAATACTTTTTTTATAAAATATAAAATCATAAATAAGTCGGATATAAATTATCATGATTTTCGATTAGGTCAATGGGTAAGAGCGAGAGCAGAAAACCGTAGATATGTTGGGTCCGATTCTATTCAAAACACTTTCTATTTTTATCCTTTTAATGGAAGCTTTTATGATGACCCATATTATAAAAATATGACATATAATCAAATGGAGTGCATTTCATTCCTTAATCATAAAATGGATAAATATACTCAACCTATTGGGATTGATCCTTATTCAAGTCATATTGAGAAATATCATTATATGGATGGTACTTGGGATGATGAATTGCAATGGCAGAAACCTGCATGGGTAGATAAAGCTCCTTTAAATTATTGCTACCCATCTAGTCCTGATGATCCAAGTGGATGGTCACAAGTTACTGATGGTGATTATGCAAAATCTAATGATAAAGGAGATGCAGCTAATAGAGGTTTAGGAACCAGTGGCCCCCACATGTTGAATGCTGGTGATAAAATAGAGTTTGAATTGTCATTTTATATCAATAATACTCAATCGAGCGGATATTTTGATTTATTTGATGAGTCATTAGATAATGTGGGCCAACTACTCGAATGCTACCAAAACGATTCCATACCAGGTGGAGGTAGTTTTACTGGAGTAAACGAAACTCTAAACTTCAAAGAAGCTAATATCAAGATATACCCTAATCCTGCTCATACAACTCTCTACATCCAAACCGACTTGAATAACTTAAAAACTTATAGAATCTATAGTCTACATGGACAATTATTAGAGGAGTCTAAATTTGAAAAACAAGTTTCCATACAACACCTTCCTCCGGGATTTTATTTCCTTCAGTTGATGGGTGAGAATGGTAAAATGGAGTTGACGAGAAAATTTGTGAAGCAATAGCGGCTTAAGAATAGTGTAAGATAATGAATAATGCTGAGCTATAAAGAATTCTTTATAGCTCTTTTTTGTTGCCCTAATAATGAATGAATATATTCCATTTCTATGTGTATTATGCTTTGTGAAAATTGTATTTCTATCTGAAAACCAGAATGGATATGTTTTCTAAATATTAAATTGTTTTATTATCATTTGTGTTGTATAATAATTATTTATACTTTTATCATCCAAAATCTCGTATGATGAAAACACAATTATTTTTCTTATTTCTTATTGCTTGTTTGTTTTTTAATAGTAGTTTTTCTTTTGCTCAAAACGAAAAACCTGTGGCAGTTGATGATCAATTAATTATTCATAGCTATGGTACTTATACCATCAATGTGCTCGATAACGATTATGATCCAGATGGTGATTCCATATATATTGATAAAGTATATGATAACGATGACTATGAAATAACTTATACTAGTAGTCAAGTATTTGTTACCATTAATAGTAATAATATGTATTCAGATGCAATTAAGTATCGTATTTTGGATATTAATGGAAAAAGTGATAAAGCATATATCTATATTAATTTTGAAGAGCATTCAGAAGCGGTCCATCCTATTGCAGATACCATCTTAGTTGAAAACCAAGTCCCATATGAAATTAATTTAATTGAAAATGATATTTATAATGGTAGTGAGAACTTGAAATTGACGTCTGTTTCTGCATGGTACGGAGGAAATATTGAAATTCTTCCAGATTCTCATTCTGTTAGATATACTTCTGATGCTTATAATGGGCCAGGGATATTTTCCTATGTGGTGGAGGAAAAAGGAGGGCATCAGTATGTGTCATTTGGAGGAGGTTTTATATTTGTGAGTAAAAATGAGGATATTCCAATTGCTAAGGCTGATACTTTTGATGTTCAAGCAGATGAGATTTATTACCTAGATGTTTTGGCGAATGATCAGCCTCAAGGAAAATTAGAAATTAATTCTCTATTATATGAAAGCTCCAATATTAGCATCGAAGACTCAAAAATTAAATTAGAAGTGCCAAAAAATTACTCTGGCATCATGTCTATTAAGTATGATGTTATAGATTCTGAAACTCAGCTTAAATCAATGCCAAATAGTGTAAAGATTTATGTTTCACCATTAGCTAACCGACCCACTGCAATCGCAGATAGTATTGAGCTTGCATTTTCAGGAGATACTGTGGAGATATTTCCATTACTTAATGATATTAACCCATTAGGAAACCCTCTAGTAGTGCAAGAAACAGGTACTGAGAGTGTATTCTTTAATTATGAATCTAATACGGGGTGGTTTGCTAAAAACTATATAGCAAGTGATACATTAGAAGGGTTGGTAAGTGAGGAACAGGTGATATCTATTCATATTTTACCTCCAGAAAATATTCAAGTACAAGATTATCATATCAATTATTCTATGGGTGATATTATAGATATAGATCCTTATGAAGGCACAAATATTCCGGATACTATCCCATTTGCAGTAAGTACTGAAATTGGGAAATATGATTTTCAAGATCAAACATATTCCTTCGACATCGTAGATTTAAAAGGTTTATTACATAATGAATGGAAAAACATATATGAATTGAGTGATAAGGTTGAAATCAAATTTAATATTATTGATGGTGAAAATTCAATAAAAGTAAGAAAATATATTTATGTTCATTATGACTCAGTTCCATTTTATTCTATATTAAATATTAATGATGTAAAGTTGTCTATTTCACCTAATGGATTCTATTATAACAGTATTAGATTCCCTGATAAATTACCACTAATATCATTAATACAACCATGGTTTGCTGATTATACTAATCAAGACATTAAAAGAGTTTCTGGTAATATGAGTTTGTATGAAGGTTCTGATTTTGTTTATGGTCCTCTAGCTGATAATTATTCTGGAAATTATGGTGAAAAGTATTATAGGACATGGAAACTATCAAAACAAGAAGTTCAATATCATATAAATAATTGGAGTGATTCTGACTATCAAATACCTGAAATGATATTAAATTGGCCCTCCCAAGAAACTGTTTATCTTGGAGAAAGATATGAAGGCGCCGATTTTGTAGATTACAATGATAATGGCATTTATGATCCTGAAAATGGAGATTATCCAAAAATTAGAGGTAATGAAGCAATTTTATATATTGTTAATGATGGAAGATATAGAAATAGAGGTGAAGGGCCTCCTATGGATTCTTTAAATGTAGATGTTTACACAATGATATATGCATTTGATAGGCCGGAAACTGATTATTTTAATAACACCTTTTTTATAAAATATAAAGTTGTTAATAAATCAAATGTTGATTATGAAGATTTTAAAATTGGTTTATATGCCGATGCTGATTTTGAAAATTATGAATCATACTCCAATAATATAATGTATATTGCTTGTGATACTTTATTGAATACTTTTTATTCTTATCCAGGAATGAATATAAATCAATCACAATCTCAATGGCCAACTAAGCCACCTATTGCTTTGTTTTCACTTCTAAACAATAATTTAGATAAGTTTACCGAGGTAGTTTCTGTTGGGGGATCTTATGATGCTTTTGATAATTATAGTTCACAAAAGAAGTATCATTATTTATCAGGAACCTGGGATGAAAACTTGTTGTACCCAAGGCCGTTTTGGTCTTTGAATGCACCTTTAAACTATGTTTATCCTTCTCATCCGATGGATTTTGGAGCAGATAATAGTATTGGAAACCCCAATTTCTATTCTTATAACCCAGCGCAAATGCTAGGAACTACAGATTCTCATACGATTTTAAAAGGAGACAGTAAAGAATTTGAATATGCCATACAATTCTACTACCATCCAGAAAGTGGTTATGCAGAATCTATTGATGGTGCCTTAGCTAATGTGGCCGATTTAATTCAATGCTACCATAAGGATTCAATTCCAGGAGGAGGTAGTTTTACTGGTGTAAATGAAAATCTAAAAATAAAAGAGTCAGGCATTCTTATATACCCCAACCCAGCTCGTACAACTTTAAATATCCAAACAAACTTAAACAACCTAGAAACCTATAGAATTTATAGTCTACAAGGTCAATTATTAGAGGATTCTAAATTTGAAAAACAAATTCCTATTCAACACCTTCCTCCGGGATTTTATTTTCTTCAGTTGATGGGTGAGAATGGTAAAATGGAGTTGACGAGAAAATTTGTGAAGCAATAAACCTATTTCTTTTTTGAAGAACAATAATTTAATTTAGAAGCAGAACTGAAAAACTCTATTTCGGTTCTGTTTTTTTGATCAAATTTTCTGTAAGAGTAAAACTATAGTTGAATTACAATTCCAGCACCAATATTCAATTGGTTGATATTAATGATTCTGTCATCTGTTAATATTTCTGTTTGAGTGTTTGTTTTGTTTGTCCAGGTAATCTTGTCTATTTCCCCAAAAGTATAACCGACATTAATCATTAGGCCAAAGCCTTTACTAATGATTCTCGTAATATTTACCCCAAATCCATATCCTAAAGTATTCCCTTTTGTTATTACATCATAGTCTATGTCATTCATTTTAACATTCTCATTATAGAACATTGGTCCAATGTTAGCACTTAGATTTAGTTTGGTTTTTTTATTTCGAGTTCTAAAATATAAAACACCATCAAGAGCAATGTAGTTAATTGCAATGTCAACATGAGATCGAAGGCCTATTTGACCAGGGAAATTATCTAAATTATGATTAAAATAGATATTTCCGCTGCCTTTGCTTTTTGAATAATTGTATAAGATTCCTATTGAAAAATTTAATTCTGTGCAATAATGAGCAGATGAAGCAATAAAGAAACCATTTTTTACTTCTTTGAGAAGTTTTTGTTGAGCAGGAGGTAAATCGGAATATTGATTCATATTCCTTTGCATATATCCTGCTCTTATACTAATTTCAAATAAGTTTCGATCAGTGTTCTTTTGGAGTCTCTTTGTTTTCTTTACCTTACTAATTCTAATATCTTTTACTATGACATTATTTTTTATTTGCTCCGTGTAAACTATAAATCCATCATTTTTTTTAATGATATTACAGTAAATAGTATCTCCTTTATATGTTGTAAAATAGTGAGAAGTTTTAAATTTTAATTCTTCTTTATTTAATTTTTGCACATAGAAATCTTTATGAAATGCGTCTGTATCTTTGGTTTTATTATATTCCTTTATAAATTTTGATTTATCCCAATATTTATATTTTATAACACTGTCAGTAATAGTAATGATTTTACATTTTATTGTATCGTTATTGTAGACAAGAATATCTTGAGCTGATGTATAAGTATTGAAGACGATGAAGCTAATGATAATTGTGACTAATTGTTTCATATTGATAAGGTTAAATGCTTTAGCTAAAATATGAAAAATATTTCTTGAATTTATAGTATTGGTAAAAAAATGATGGTTTAACGAAGTTTTTCTTTCTTAACGCATAAAAAGATAGAAGTATTTTTAATAAAAGTTAATTATTAATTCCTGAAAACATATATCTTTACTAAATGGTTTTTTTAATAATCTTTATTTTATTATTTTTATTGTTCTTTCTTCCAATTAAAGGAAGTTTTAAGCTATCATCAGAAACTCCAGGCAAAAGAATAAATGAGAGAAATGTTATGTTTTCTAGGCTTGAAATCGCCAAGAGGCCTGAACTACAAAAGCAATATTATAAAGACTTTCCTGAGCATAAAGATTTAGATGAGGTCTGGCACCAAAAGCCAGGATTGAGTTCTAAAGGCTCTCAATTTTACGCCCCTCTCAGTTTTAAAGCTTCCGACGTTAGTTTCCATACCATAGAATTTCTTAGACCCATAGTGAATGGCCCAGTTGAGCCAATTCCTGAGGATATTAGTGCAGAAAAACTGACCACTTTTGTGTTAAAATGGGGAAAGAAACTTGGAGCTGTTTCCATCGGAATCTGTGATTTAAAGGATTACCATCTATATACCGAAAGAGGAAGAGGGGAGGCCTACGGAAAAAAAGTAGAGAATAACCATCGTTACGGTATTGCTTTTACGGTGGAGATGGACGAGGAATATTTGTCAACGGGCCCTGCTGGTCCAACACTCATGGAATCAGCCTATCAATATTTAAATAGTGGAGTCATCTCCATTCAAATAGCTGAGTTTTTAAGGCGGATGGGTTTTGAGTCTAGGGCACATATTGATGGTGATTATGAGTTAATAGCTCCTTTAGTAGCACGAGATGCTGGTTTAGGTGAGCTAGGGAGAATGGGACTTTTAATGACGCCAGAGCTTGGTCCCAGAGTCAGGATTGGTGTAATTACTACCAATGCTCCATTAACTATTACCGAACGCAAGCCAGATTACACCGTGCATCAGTTTTGTAATTGGTGTAAGAAATGTGCTGTGGTTTGTCCAAGTCAAGCTATTTCCAAAAATCCAATTGAAACAATGGATGGAGCGGAAAGGTGGAAGATAAATCACGAAAAATGTTTTGGCTATTGGTGCACCACAGGAACCGATTGTGGCCGCTGTATGAGCGTTTGTCCTTATGCCCATAAAAACAATTGGTTACATAACTTCGTACGCTGGGGAATAAAAAATAATATTTTCTTCCGTTATGTTGCAGTTCATTTGGATGATGTTTTCTATGGTAAGAAACCTAAACCAAAAGAGGTGCCTGATTGGTTGAAAGGTTAAGTATATTTATTTTATTCAAAATTAAATTCACTTGATTTCTTTTGATGCATATATATGAAATTCTCAAGGTCATCAAACCAATCTAATACTTCCAACTTATTAAGCTCAATTTCTTGTTTCCCAAAAAAGCCATGATAACTTGTCCATTTGTAATCCTCTATTTTCTTTACAAAGTCATGGTGAACTGGGTTGTTGTGGATATAAAGAACTGCTTGAATTAAATAGTTTTGGGTATTGGCTGGTTTTCTATGGAAGCCCTTTTGAAATAAACTTCCTGTTCTTTTGTATTTTTTATTAAAAGCTTTCGTATAAGCATTAAAGAGATTAGAGAATTGCTGATTTATTCGGTCTCGCCCTAAGGCTGTTATAGTTTTGTAGCTGTGTAAATTATTTTCTAATTCTTGTCTTGATCGAAGTTTTATTAGTAAATGAAAGTGGTTTCCCATTAATACCCATGCGTATGTTTCAGCAACAGGTTCTATATGTTTTTTGTATAATTAAATAAAATATTCATAGTTTGTATCTTCAGTAAATATTTCGCAACCATTTATTCCTTTATTGAAAATATGGTAATATTTATCAGGTTCTAGTGGAAGTTTATATTCTGGCATGATACAAATGTAGTAGAAATTAAAACACCTTCAAGGTTTCTAAAACTTTGAAGGTGTTTTAAGTGTTTTAAACTAAAAATATTAATTAATTAAAACTCAATAGTAATACCACCCATAAAGTTAATCGGTGCCATTGGGAAATAACCATCAATAACATCTCTTTCACCACCTGTTTCGTAATTATATACCCAAGCATAAGACTCATATTTCTCACTCAATACATTCTGAATGTCTAAATGGAATTTAATAGCCTTAAAGAAATTAGTTGAGAATCCATAACTGAATTTCAAGTCGTTCACAAAGTAAGGGTCAATACTATTGTATTCGTAGCTTGTATTGTCAATATACTGACGACTTACATATTTAGCTACCCACTGAACATCAAAATTCTTTAAAGGAGAGTAGGTTAGAATACTATTTGCAATAGTGTTAGGAGATAAAATTAGATTGGTTTCTCCAAGAGCAACTTCCTCTTGTCCCCAAGTATCCCAATTGTCTATAAACATAGTGAAGTCTTTAATTTTGTTCTTACTCAAAGCAATATTGAAATCCCAACGAAGAGGATTTATGATTTGAGCTCCACCACTGATTTCAACACCCATTCTATAACTCTTATCAACATTGGTCATGATGGGTTCTCCAACACTATTGATTTTACCTGTAGCTACCAACTGATCTTTATAGTTCATATAGAAGAAGTTTACATTGAAAGCAAAAGCTTGGCTATTCACTCTCACACCTGCTTCAATATCTTGTAATTGTTCTGGTTTTGGAGTATAATCATCATCAGCATCTTTATAATTGCTTCTACTTGGTTCACGGTTGGCAATGGCAAAGCTACCATAAACCTTCATGAGGTTTCCAATGTGACCAGTTACACCAATTTTAGGGTTGATGAAATTGAAATCGTGATTTTGGCTGATATCTCTTAAATCATCGTGTGTACCTTTGATTTTATAATCGATATGACGGTATTGTAAATCACCAAAAGCAGATAAAGAAGGAGTAATCATATAACTCGCTTTACCATAGATATTAAAGTCAGTTTTTAAACCATTATTATCATACCACTGATGACGAATATCTCCATTGCTAGCGTATTGTGCCCAAATAACTTCTCCAAAATGATCTCCGTCATATTGATTCCATCCAGCACCTATGTTTGCTTCTAATTTTCTATCTTGATAATTCAAGCTTAAATTTCCACCATAATAATGATTATCTAACCATTTGCGTTGGATTAAATCAGTTCTTGTAATGGTGTCACCACCCATTATAACATCATCAAGAAGGTAATCCTTGAATTTTCTACCATCTTTATATTGCTCATAATAACCTTTACCTCTGGTATAGAAAACAGTAGCATTCAATCCTAACTTATCAGTAAAAGAGTGGGTATAATGTAACTGATAATAATCTTGCTGATAATCATCCACTTCATTATCATAAGTATAAGGATTGTATGTTCTGTTTGTATCTAAAGATGCTTTTGGCATTCCGCCCCATGCTTGGTAGGTAACTTCTTTACCAGAAAGAATCATAAATTTAAGGACATCTTTTTCACCATAATATCCTCCAGAGAAATATAGAGATTTTAAATCTGCAGATGCACGATCAATATAACCATCAGAGCTTACTTTCGATAAACGACCATCAAAAGCAAGGTTGTTTTTTAGTAAACCAGTTCCAAAACTAACTGTGTTTTTCATGGAGTTATATGAACCGAAACGACCGTCATATTTAGCATAAGCTTGGTCGTTTAAAGTAGTGGTTTGCATATTAATACTAGCTCCAAAAGCTCCAGCTCCATTAGTTGAGGTTCCTACACCACGTTGAATCTGAATATTATCTAATGAAGAAGCTAAATCTGGAAGGTCAACGAAATATACAGAATGACTTTCAGCATCGTTCATTGGAACCCCATTCATGGTGATGTTGATACGTGTCATATCCGAACCACGGATTCTGAAACCAGAATACCCAATTCCATTACCAGCATCAGAGGTTGCTACTAGGGAAGGACTATTGTTTAGGATAAATGGTAAATCTTGGCCATTATTTCTCTTGCTAATTTCTGCTTTGTTAATGTTTTGGAATGCAGAAGGAGCATTGTCACTAACTCTATTGGCAAAAACCACAACTTCTTCTCCAACTAAACCTTCTTTTAGGTTAACAGACAAGTGAGCAATTTCATCAAATTCTAGGGTTTCTTTGTATGTTTGGAATCCTACAAAGCTAACACTTACTTCATATGAACCCATTGGGATAAGGTTGAAAGCAAAGGCTCCACGATTGTCTGTAACCATATGAAAGCTCTGAATTCCATCTAATTGTACGTGAGCACCAACAAGAGGTGCGCCTGATTCATCATCGGCCACTTGGCCACTAACATTAACTTGCGAAAACAATGCCATTGGGGCAATGATTCCTAAAATAACTAATAATTGTTTAAACATTTTATTGATTTTGAATGAATTATTAAAACCAATAGAGTGGTATTGATACTTAATTCCCTACACCAGCATTACCTGGATCAGGTTTTAAGAGTGTGATCTCAGCCCGTAATATTAAGGCACCTCTATTGTTATTATCGTGGCAAAGGTAGAATATTTTTACGTTCTATAATTTTTTGAGAGTTTTTTTAAGTATTGCACAGATTGCTATTTCCAATTACAAGATAAAGCAGTAGTTTTGAGGTATGCAAAGAAAAATATCATTTGTCGGTTTTGTTTTGATAGTGATTGTAGCCTCAGTATTGTTTATTCAGTTTAAGAAAACCTGGGAACCTGAATACCATTACAATCACTATGATTTGAATTTAAATTTTGAAGACAAAAAGAAGCTTTCAAAAGAAAAGCTGGCTTTTATGGAGAAAATGGTGCGTTCCATTCAATACTCAAATTACAAGCTCAATAAGAGGAGGGCAAGGTTAGAGAAAATAGAGCAGTCTTTTAGAAATACTGGCCAACTCAATAGCCTTCATCTTCATTGGTTAAAAAAGATGACAAGTGATTTTAGTTTAGCATCCTCTGAAAATCTTGACTCTACTTCTATCAATAAGCAATTGCATGAACTAGATTTACGAGTTCAAATGGTACCCCTAAAACTAGCATTAGCTCAAGGGATTTTAGAATCGGCTTGGGGAACTTCACGGTTTGCAAAAGATGGAAAAGCATATTTCGGGATTCATTGTTATAGTGAAGGTTGTGGAATGAAATTTGGCAATGGTAAAAAGAAGATATATGTGAAAACCTATCATAATATGCATGCTTCGGTGGAGGATTATATGAGTTTTTTGAATACTAAACGAGGCCCATATAAATTTAGAACAGCAAGACTGAATTACTATTCTTCAGAGGATAAAGATATAAAACAGTTAGCCCAAAGCCTCGATTCTTATAGCGAAATAGGAGGGGAGTATCAAAAAATAATAAATTCTCTTTTCAGAAAATATATTCCTGATGAAATTGATGATTTTTAACTTTATCTAAACCAATTACTTCCTATGGTGATATACCATGCCCAATCTTCTGGTCCTTTTGCCACATCGACACCTACATGGAGTCCGAAATCTTTAGCAAGATAATATCTGAATCCACCACCTCTAGAAACTTTATTATTGTCTATACGGTATTTGTCAATTTCAGGTGCAGTGAAACCAGCTCCAACAAATCCAAGTATGCTCCATCGATTATAAAATTGCCATCTCCATTCTGTTTCTAATATTGTTACATGATGATCTTGGTAACGCATTATAGGGATTCCTCTCATTGATATAAATGGGAGTCCATAAAATGGGACATCGCCCCATCGTGATTCTTGGTTTAATTTAAATCCTGAAAATAACTTTTTACTAATAATAGGAACATATAGATAATTCCTACTAAGGAAATTCCAATAATTATCCTGACCTCCTAGAGCTTCATCAAATCTACCAATCTCAAAAGCAGTGAAAAAGCCTTTTGTAGGAGTGAAATGGTTGTTTTTTTTATCGAAGAATACAAGGATATTTAAGCCTCCTGTACTTGTTTCACCTGAGATTTCTTCTAATGTAGGAATATTAATACCAGTTTTGAAAGTGATATTATTATTGAAGTAAATATAGTTTAAACCAGCAAAAAATGGAACTTTTTTATTTATTCTGAAAGATAGTTCTTGAAAGGTGAAAAAACCCTCCATCACAAACTCATATTTTCTTTCTTTAACAAATATTCCTGAACCATAGAAGCTTAGTTTAGGAGAAACATAACCCAAAGCTCCTGTATATCTGATTCTATCTTTTAAATATGAACCTTGATGACCAACAATAGCCAGCCATGTACCATTTTCTGTATAAGCTCCGGCAACCATAGTCATAATCTGTGGTAACCGACCGGCGGTTCTGTTTTTATTGTTTTTTTTATCGTGGAAAAACACAAGCCCTAATCCACCGCCATAACCTACTGCAGGTTCAGTAATGATTATAGGGACTGGTAAGAACCCAGCTCTTGAATTGAGAAAACCACTTATATCTAGTGCTTTATCTTCTTTGTCAATAAAGTTTTCATTAAAAGATTGAGAAATTACTTGTATAGAAATTGCACTAAAGAAAAGAATGAGAATACTATGTTTCACAGATTTCATCATGATGGGTTAATTTTGTGAAGCTAAATTAATCATTTTCAGTGTAAAACAAGATTCTAGAATTAAAGATTGATTTAATTAGGAATCTACTCACTTATACTTTTATGCAAATGATATAATTATTAAAAAAGGCCACCTCATATCAGGCAGCCTCATCATCATCCTTATTGTGTAATAGTTTTCTTACTTAGTCTCTGCAATAAAACTTCGATAAAGCGTTATGATTTTTCTGAAAACAGTCATTGACAAAAGTCAACTCCTTGATTTTTACAAAAGCCAAGCCTTGTTCTCGAATCTTTCTTGCGAGAGAAGCAGGGTAAATGTATAGTTTTCGTGCAGGCACTACTTATTAAACTCATTTATAATTCCACCGCTAATTCTCAGTAGATCTGTATTGGCTTCTATAAGATTATAGATGGAGCGAAAGTTTGAAATGGCTGCATTCATATAAATGATTTGTACATCACGATAATTAAATGAATTGATAGCGCCATTGCGAAGTTTAGCATCAGAAAGCTCCACATTTAATCTGGCGGCAGTAACCTTTTCTTCAGCCAATTCGAGGAGGGCTTTTTGAAGAGTATAGTTACTGTACATTTGTAGGAGCTGGTTATTCAAACTGTGTTTCATTTGGTCGGTTTCTATTTGTTCTGATTCCTCTGAAATTTGAGCTATTTGAACAGACCTGCGAGTAATACCTCCATTAAAAATATTGAAAGTTAGGTTTAAACCTATAAAAGCATTAGTGGAGTTTTGATTCATGTCGGCTGTATTTCCGGTATAGTAATTCCCCACATCCGAATTGTTTATTCCAGTACTCAAACTTAAGGTAGGATAGTAATTACTTTTTGCCAATGCGGTTTCTTTGGCCTGCAAACTTTGATTTAAATACTGATTTTTTAAAGTTTGATTACTGGTAGCCATCCTCGCTTTTAAATCTTCCATATTATATTCAGGGATATTGAAATCTAGACTATCAGTGAAATTCCAAAATATATCGTCTTCCACTGATAGTGTATAATTTAAAACCCTAATGGCATTTTCGTAATTTACTTTTTGTTGGAGTAAGTTAGATTGGTCTTCTAACCAAGACGTTTTTGCTTGTAGGCTTTCGTATGTGGTACTTGCTCCAATACTTTTACTATTTTCACTCCGCTCAAAGCGGTCTCGCGATAACTCTTCCAGCTCCTCAAACACCTCTATCATCTCCAATTGTAACACACCATTATAATAAGCCAAAATGATATCTTGTATGGTGTTCTCAATCAAAACAGCAGTGTTTCCTTTAGAAAGCTCCTCTAGTTCGTCGTATTTTTGTTTGCTAATTTTCGCGGAAAATCCATCGAAGAACACCCAGTTTAAACTCAATTCAGGTGTTAAGGTTTGTTGCCTATAATTCTCACTATCGTTGAAGTTCCAATTTTCTCGGGCATTTGTAGTGAAATTAATAGAAGGCATGATACCAGTGTTTCCCCAATTATTATTTATGGAAGAAACCTCTTCGTTCTTTTTAATGATTTGCAAATCGTAATTGTTTTGCAATCCCATACTGAGTGCATCTGCCAAAGACAATTCTTGCTGTGCTTGTCCTATCAATCCACTGAGGATAAAAACCAGGACTATATATATTCTTTTCATGTTACTTATTTTAATTCTCTTTTAAACGAATCTTTCAATGAAAATCAGGTTCCCTTTAGGGGGGACAAACATGATTTTCATTGAATGTTGAAATATTTCTCTACTCAAACTCCTTAGCCATATTCAGCTGTAAAGTCTCTTCGATTTTTGAGTTGATTACAGCAGTTTCTACATCCTCAGCCTCTAAAATATCCTCAGACCTTAATTGACGGAACCAATGGGTTGCTTTATTGGTCATTACTACTATGATAGGTAGAATGGTTAAGATGAAGAAAGTTCCAAATAGAATACCATAAGCCAATGCAATAGCCATTGGAATTAACATTTGAGCATCAGGATTGTTTTCCAAAATCAATGGCATCAATCCAGCTGTTGTTGTTACAGTGGTTAAGAATATTGCTCTAAACCTAGATGAACCTGCATTTTTTACGGCTTCTAGTATTTTCATTCCTTTTTCGAGGTTCTGATTATACTTGGCAATAAATACAATAGCATCGTTAATAATCACTCCTGATAAGGCAACCATTCCCCATAAACTCATCATAGAAATAGGTTGTCCATGGATTCCATGTCCCCATATTGCACCAACAACTCCCAATGGAATCATTACAATAACCAAAAGGCCTTGACGGAATGATTTAAAGTAAATCATAATAATTAAAACGATGACCAAGAATGCCAATCCAAAATACAACATCATCGAACCTGTTTGTTCTTCAGTATCTTTCTGTTGTCCTTGATGCATATAGTTGATATCTGGATGGTTTTCCATAACCTTTGGAAGGATATCGCTTTCAATCAAACTGATTAAATCTGGTACCGATTGAGTAACATCTTTCTGATAAGCATCTACTCTTATCTCTCTCTTACCATTATAGTGATTGATGGTACTTAGACTTCTTGCAGTTGTAATTTCCGCAATTCTTCCCAATGGATAGCTTCCTTGAGATGTATGAATCATCATATTTTCTAAGTCGCCCATATTTTCTCTATTGTCTAAAGAATAACGTACATAAACCCAAATCTCGTCTTTTCCTTCTTGAATTCTTTGCGACAAACCACCATAGAAACCCTGTCTCACTTCTTTCATTAAGCTTTGGGTATTGAGGCCTAGAGAATACGCTTCTGGCTTGAGTTTAATTCTCAATTCTTGGCTACCAATCTGACTATTATTGGTGATGTTGTAAAGAGCTGGAAGTTTCTTTAATTCTGCTTCGAGTTCGTTTTTTGCTAATTCCAAATCATCGGGGTCATATCCCAAAAGACTTATAGAGACAGGGGCACCAAAACGATTGGAAGCGCCTACAGCAAATTTATAGGCTTCTTGAATCTCACCTACATTTTCTGCTATGGCTTTTTTAAGAATTTCATCTGAAACCTGAGTATCTTCCAATGGATTTAAGAATACACGAATCATACCTGCATTAGTTCCATTTTCGGAACCATTAAATGAGTTCCCCATGGAAATATTTAAGGAGGATACATAAGAAATGGTATCTCCATTTTCTTCCATAAGTAGTGCATTGGTTTCCCAAACTTTCTCTTCAATAAAGAAGAGTTTATCTTTGGTTAACTGTTCATTCACCCCAGGTTTTAAAGCCAAATCAATGGTAAACATATCAGAAGGAGCAGGAGGGAAGAATGTAAAACCAATTCTACCACTTGCAACTAATGCCAATGAGAGTATAATTATGGCATTTAGGGCTGCCAAAGAAAGTCCTTTGTGTTTCAACATCCAACCAAGGAAAGGTTGGTATAAATTATCTCTCAAACCAAATATGAGTTTGTCGAGTGTTTTTCTAATTTTTCCATAGAAAGAATCTGGGTTTTCAGGTTTCAATACTTTCGGATTGGCTAAGTGACCAGGCAATACAAACATCCCTTCCAATAAAGAAAAGAGGAGGCTAATCACGACAACAAAGGCCATTTCATACATCATTTCCATCTGTCCTTCAATAAAGAAAAGAGGCGAAAAAGCAATCATAGTTGTTGCTACCGAAGTAAATACAGCTGGCAATACTTCCATGGTTCCGTCAATGGCTGCCCTACGAGGCGACTTGCCCATTTCGAAATGGGTAAAGATATTTTCACCAATGACCACACCATCATCCACCAGAATACCAATGATAAGAATCATACCAAATAAACTCACCATATTCAGTGTGAGACCAGTGAGGGCAGCTACAATAAACAAGCCCAAAAACGAAGCAGGAATTCCCCAAGCTACCCATAAGGATAGGCGGATGTTTAAGAGTAAGGATAATAATAGAATGACTAAAAGTACACCCAGAACACCATTACTAATCAAGATGGAAAGCTGACCGTCTATTAGGTCTAAAAAGTCCATTTTAACTTCCAGTTGATAGTCTTCATGCTTGTCGTTAAACTCACCCATATAAGCATGGATTTCATCGGAAATGGCTTCCAAATCCTCTGACATCAATTTCTGAATCATAAAGGTTACAGCAGGTTTCCCTTTGATATATCCATTGGTTGGGTCTTCAGGAACTTGTAGCTGAGCTGTTGCCACATCGCCTATTGTAAGCATTTGACCATTCTCATTGGCCTTAATGACTATCTGTTTGATGTCTTCAGCATCGATGGATTTTTGGCGACTTAAGATTTTTATCTGCTCACGACTATTTCGAATAGTTCCACCCGAAACATCAATATTATTATTGCTGATGGCATTCTGAATATCAGTGAAAGTTAAACCATAACGACGCATTTGGGTCTCGTCCAGCTCTACAGTTAACTCAAGATTACTCGGAAGACCAAATATGGTAATTTGTGATATTTCACCAGTGGATAAAAGATCATCTTCTATCCTGTTAGCCATTTCGTTAAGCTCCAAAATGTTATCAGACTCACTGGAAAGGGACATAAAGAAAGCCATATCTTTAGAGCGACTTTTGGCAACTATGGGACGCTCAGCTCCCGATGGGAAATTGGAAATACCATCCACCGCATTTTTGATATCTGATAATAATTCATCCATATCGTAACCACTAATGGCGGTTATGGTGATACTGGCAGAACCTTCTCTAGATTGAGATGTAAATTCTTTTACACCCGAAATTCCCCTCAGATTATTCTCTACCAGAGCGGTGATACCTTCATCCATCTCTTTTGGAGTCGCTCCAGGATACATTACGGAAACAGTAATTACTTTAGATTCCACCAATGGAAAGGTGGCCTTGCGCATATTCATCAAGGAGATACTTCCTAAGAGAAGCAAAACCAGAATGACCATTTTCCCATAAAAGGGATATTTTACAAATAAGGATACTATCTTTTTCATATTCTTGGTTTTAGCGGGCTAAGTAGCTGACATTATCACTTATTGAAGCCAAAGACTCTGTAACAATAGTTTGAGAGGATTCTAATCCTGAAATGATATAAGAGTCTTCCAGTTGGCGTAATATTTTGATGGGCGTTTTAAGCAGCTTGTCATCTTCGAGTATATAAACGTATTGCTCGTCAACGAGTGCTTCCCGAGGTAACTCATAACCACTAATCTCTACTCCATCGAAAACCACATCTACGAATTCTCCTTCTAGGAAATTTTCTCCTTTATTAGCATGATATGTTAAATAGACATTTACTGACTGTGTGGCCTCCTCTACAAATTGAGAAATACGAGAAACCTTTGCCCTTTGAGCAATTTCTTTATAGTCACTTACTTCTACTTCATTGCCTTTTTCGATCCATTTTAGATCCACTGGAAATACAGGGACAATAATCTCTAATTTGTCTGAGCGAATAATGCTAGCTAATTCACTGCCAGGGCTGGCCACTGCACCGATTTCTTTATTTACCGATTTGAAAACACCATCGAAAGGAGCTACAATTTTATAGCGGCTTAATTGGATTTCTTGTTGCTGCAAATTATAATAACTGGCCAATACATTATTAGAAGCCAAAAATACCTTTTCCTTATTGGAATTAATTTCAGGAAGTTCAGGCAAAGCTTTTTCAGGGTCTACCGATTGGAAAAATGTATTCCATTTTTCGTATTCGACCTTATAATCAACCATTAGGTCTGGGAGTATTATCGAAAGAGTTTGTAAAAAACTGCTTTTTCCTGATTTGAGAGAAGCTTCCACATCTTCTTTGTATATATAAAGGATGACATCGTTTTTCTTAAAACTCTCACCAGTTTTAAATCTTACATCGCCTTGCATAATTCTGCCGGTAACTTCTGCCGCCAATGAAATTTGATCATAAGCAGCCACTCTTCCTCTATAAGTCATGTCCGATTGGGTTTCTTCCAAAACAACACGGTCAGTTTTTACATACATGGTATTTTGCTTGGCATTATCTACCTTGGGTTGTTCTTTTGTTTTGATTAAAAATCCTGATATCGCAAAAGCTATTGCCAAAATGCTCAAACTGAGAATACCATAAAGAAATTTTGCTTTCATATTTTATGTTTTTACGTGTTTTCAATAATTACAATGCAAAAGTGAAGTCTAATCCTTAAAGAATAAAATAAGATGAACCAAAAGGCTGAATACCTAAACGAAAGGTGTTTTTGAATAGAAATAGGTCGTATTGTTCATTTGTTTATGAAATAGTGAGCTTAGTTAATGATTTTCGTACTTTCGTTCATAATATTTTCTTTTCAGAAAGAAGCGATTGTATTTTTGTGTTTTAAAATGGTAATTTGATGATGATGTTTAAGAAAAGAGTTTGGTTGATTATTCTAGGATGGTTCCTGTTGTTTGTTTTCATATTTAATATGCTGAACTATTTTCAGCCGTGGAATTATGCCATAGTAAAAGCTACTTTCGAGGTGTCCATCATAATGGTTATGTATTTTATTAACTCACATTATCTATTTCCTAAATACTATGAGAACAGTCGGAAGTATCTTTATATCTCCGTTATTACCATATTGAGTATTGCATTTGTTTTTCTTTTGATTGATATTTATTTTATACCACATTATGAAGATGGAAAGCATGATTTGCCACCAGTGTTTTTTCATTATTTCAGATTTGTCTTCACATTAGGTTTTTCTTTTCTGGTTAGTGCAGCAGTTAGTTTTACAGAAAAAACCAATAAGCTTAGAGAAAATGAAAAGGTATTGATGGAGGAAAAATTGGAAACAGAATTAAAACTACTGAAAGCACAAATCAATCCTCATTTTATATTCAATGCTTTAAACAATATCTATTCTTTATCCTATATGCAGTCACAAAAAGCGCCTGATAGCATTTTGAAACTCTCGGAAATGTTACGATATGTATTTTATGATTGTAGTAAAGATAGAGTTCCATTATCGGCAGAAATGAAGTATGTTGAGAATTTCATATCGTTTCAGCAAATGAAATCCGATCATAAGCAGAATATCATATTGGAAAGTAGTGTAGATGGATTGAGTTTTGAAGTGGCTCCCATGCTGATGATTCCATTTATTGAAAATGCTTTTAAGTACAGTAGGATAGAGGAAATAGAGGAGGCATTTGTGAATATGAAGATTTCTAAAGATGAAACAAACATTCACTTTACAATTGAAAATAGTGTCCCGAAACTTAGTAAATCGAGTCCAGGGAGCGGTTTGGGAATAGCAAATGTTGAGCACCGTTTGAATATCATTTATCCAGAAAAACACAGTTTTAAGGTGAAAGAGGCTGAAGAGAAGTTTAAAGTGACATTAAGTTTAGAGATTTAAGGAGGAATAGAAATGAAGATAAGATGCTTGGTGATTGACGATGAAAAACTAGCTAGAGATTATATTAAAAATTATATCAGTAAAATTCCTCAATTAGAATTGGTTGGTGATTTTAATTCCCCTTTAAAGGCTACTGAAATTATAAAAAAAGGAGGAGTTGATTTACTATTCCTAGATATTCAGATGCCTGATATTACTGGTGTAGATTTCATTAAAAGCTTGGCCAACAAACCAGAAGTCATTTTTACAACGGCCTATCAGGAGTATGCTTTGGAAGGTTTTAATCTAAATGCCATTGATTATCTTCTTAAGCCTTTTTCTTTCGAAAGGTTTTTTCAGGCTGTGAATAAAGTGATTGATAAACTTGAGAATAATAATGCTCCTGATAATTTTCCACAAGAAAACCTACCATCACAAGCATCTGTGGGTGAAGATTTTTTAACCATTCGTGCCGATAGGAAGTTTTATAAAATAAATTTTGATGAAATCATTTATATTGAAGGACAAAAAGCATACGTTTCATTTTATACTCATAAAAAAAGAATTACAGCTTTGGCATCCTTAAAAGATTTAGAAGAATCACTTCCCCAAGACCAGTTCATCCGAATCCATAAATCCTATATTGTTTCCATCAAAGAAATAGCTTCTTTAGAGGGTAATATGATAGAAGTAGGAGAGCAACAACTACCTGTAGGTAAGAGTTACAAGGAGACAGTTTTGAAAGTTTTTGGGGTTTAGATTCAGTATTATTTCTGTTGATATTTTAAAAATCTAAATCATCTTTTCATATGGAGAAGTTCAAGCTAAAAAGCCTATCTTTGCAGCCCAAAATTTGAAAAGCATGACATTAGAAATACAACTCATAGAAAAAGCGCAAATTGCACTAAAAGAACTATATGGCCAAGATGTAGAGGCCAAACAAATTCCTGTTCAACAAACTCGTAAAGACTTAGAAGGTGATTTTACCATCGTAGTTTTTGGTTTTACTAGAATGTCTAAGAAATCTCCAGAACAAACAGCTGAAGAATTAGGTGAAAAAATGCTTTCTGCCGAACCTTTTATTGAGAGTTATAATGTGATTAAAGGATTTTTAAATTTTGTAATCAAAGATGATTATTACTTAAATATCTTAGAAAGCATAAAGTCATCTGATAAATATGGTTTTACTGCTACAAACGAAAAAGATGTAGTTGTTCTAGAATATTCTTCTCCTAATACTAACAAACCTTTGCATTTAGGGCATATTAGAAATAACCTTTTAGGTTGGTCAGTTGCTGAATTGCTAAAGGCCAACGGGAAAAATGTAAAGAAGGTGAACCTCATTAATGATAGGGGGATTCATATTTGTAAATCTATGTTGGCTTGGCAAAAATGGGGTGAGAATAAAACTCCAGAATCCACAGGAACCAAAGGCGATAAATTTGTTGGTGATTATTATGTTCTTTTCGACCAAAAATATAAAGTTGAGATTAAATCTTTAGTAGATGGTGGAATGGAAGAGGATGTTGCTAAAAAGCAAGCTCCTTTAATGTTAGAAGCTCAAGAAATGCTACGTAAGTGGGAAGCAGGAGAAAAAGAAGTTTACGAGCTTTGGACAAAAATGAACCAGTGGGTTTATGATGGTTTCGATATTACTTATGGAAGTATGGGTGTTGATTTTGATAAAGTTTATCATGAATCAGAAACCTATCTATTAGGAAAGAAATTAGTAGAGGAGGGTTTGGAAAATGGAATTCTCTTTAAAAAAGAAAATGGCTCCGTTTGGTGCGATTTAACAGAAGAGGGGATGGACGAGAAGTTATTGCTCCGTGCCGATGGTACTTCTGTGTATATGACTCAGGATTTAGGAACTGCCCAATTGCGTCAGGAGGATTATAATCCCAATGAGATGATTTATGTGGTAGGGAATGAGCAAAACTATCACTTCGATGTTTTAAAAATTGTACTTCAGAAACTAAGCAAAGACTGGGCGAAGAACATTCATCACCTTTCTTATGGTATGGTAGAGCTTCCTCATGGCAAAATGAAGTCGAGAGAAGGAACAGTGGTTGATGCTGATGATTTGATGCAAGAGATGTATGATACAGCTAAAGCAACAACTGAAGAGCTTGGGAAAATAGAAGAGTTTAGTGCAGAGGAAGCAGATGATTTATATAAAACTGTTAGTTTAGGTGCTTTAAAATATTTCATTTTAAAAGTTGATCCAAAAAAGCAAATGATGTTTAATCCAGCAGAATCTATCGACTTTAATGGAAATACTGGTCCATTTGTTCAATATACTTATGCACGAATCCAATCTATTATTCGTAAAGCAAAAGAAGTCGGTATTTCAAGCGAATATTCTTCTGAAATGAAATTAGAAGCAAAAGAGAAAGCATTATTAAAGCATTTAGGGAATTATTCAGCTGCAATAAAACAAGCAGGTGATCATTATAGCCCAAGTATGGTGGCAAATTATATTTTCGATTTAGTAAAGGAATACAATAAATTCTACCAAGAACATTCTATTATGAAAGAAGAGGATGCCAATAAGCAAGCTTTTAGAGTAGAATTATCGCAGCAAGTTGCTGGAGTTATTAGTAGTGGAATGTCTATTTTAGGTATTAAAGTGCCTAATAGAATGTAAAATTACAAAAAAAAATGTAATTTTTAACATGCAGAATTACAGTTGTATAGCTTGTGTTCTGTAAGAAAAATAAAAAATAATTATTCAAAACACTTGACAAAATCTCATTTTTGTGTATCTTTGTCAGGAATCGAGATAGATAATTGGTAAATGCAAAGTCAGCGAGTTCTTCGTTGGCTTTTTTTTATGTCCCTATCTTTTTTAAGTTTTTTTCTGTTGGACAAGTGTTAATAAATTAAATTGACAATAAATTTGATATCGCTTACAATTTATATTAATTTTGTGGTGAATCGAGATAGATAATTGGTAAATGCAAAGTCAACGAGTTCTTCGTTGGCTTTTTTTGTGCCCTAAATTTTCCTCCAGCTTTCATTATGAACATATGTTAATAAAAAACATTTGAAAAATATTGACACAAGACTGATATTGTATTATATTTGTCAGTGAATCGAGATAGATAATTGGTAAATACAAAGTCAGCGAGTTCTTCGCTGGCTTTTTTTGTGTTCAAGATTTTGGTAACTTATCAATAAAAAATGCCTATGAATTATTCATAGGCATCTCAAGATTATTAAAAATACTGAAATATTTTTTATTCTTTAAAATAAACCCTTTTTACTCTTTGTGAAATACCTGTGAGGACTTCATAGGGGATGGTATGGCCTATTTCAGCCATTTTTCGTATGCCTTGTTGATTATCGAAAATAATGACTTCATCACCCTCCTGACAATCTATTCCTGTAATATCAAGCATACACATATCCATACAAATATTCCCAATAATAGGACAAGGCTTGTCATTAATCATCATAGAGAAATTTCCATTACCAAGAATGCGATGAACCCCATCCGCATAACCAATGGCTACAGTGGCAATTTCCATTTCTCGTTCGGCTATAAAAGCCCTATCATAACCAACGCTCTCACCTCTTTGAATAGTCCTTATTTGAGTGATGCAAGTTTTTAGTCGATTGATGTTTTCTAAGTTCTTTTCCTCCTCAGAAAATGGAGATAACCCGTATAATCCAAGACCAAGTCTTACCATATCCATTTGGTATTGTGGGTATTTGCTAATACCAGCTGAATTTAAGATGTGACGTAAAAGTGTTTGATTACAACCTTTTTGCAATTGAGCAGCTAAATAATTAAACTTCTCATATTGTTGTTTACAAAAAACTTCTAAATCAGGATTATCGCTACCGGCCAAATGACTAAATACAGATTGAGGATGGAGAAGGGGATTCATTTGAATTCTCTTCATTAGTGCATCTAAGTCTTTTTCCTCAAAACCTAAGCGTTTCATACCTGTTTCCAATTTTATATGGATTTTTACAGGTTTATTTTTGGGGTGTATAGATTTCTGAATACTACTTTCTAAAGCGTTTAGAATACTGAAACTATATATTTCAGGCTCCAAATCATGTTTGAGAATACTATCCATGCTTTCTTCATCGGGGCTCATGACCATTATAGGTAAGCTAATACCAGCTTTTCTCAATTCAACGCCTTCATCAGCATAAGCAACGGCTAAATAATCAGCTCTATGATATTGCATGAGGTTGGCTATTTCGTAACTACCGCTACCGTAAGAAAAAGCTTTAACCATCAACATGATTTTGGTGTCTTTTTCTAGTTTCGATCTAAAATAGTTGAAATTAGAAATCATATGATCCATATTGATTTCCAAAACAGTTTGATGGGTTTGTTGTTGCAAGGCTTTGTTAATGAGCTCAAATTCAAAATATCTGGCTCCTTTTAAAAGAATGCTCTCATTTCGAAAAGATGAAAAGCTAAAATGATTTAGAAAATCCTTGGTATTGGAATAAAAATGCTTCTCAATATTAAACTTATCGGCATATTTTCTAATAGAAGGACCAATTCCTATAAACCTGTGGATATCCTTTTTT
The DNA here is from genome assembly GCA_016744655.1 of Bacteroidales bacterium. Taxonomy (GTDB): domain Bacteria; phylum Bacteroidota; class Bacteroidia; order Bacteroidales; family UBA12170; genus UBA12170. Next base: position 26,030 of record JADGDY010000054.1, read on the forward strand.
TCTATGAGTCGACCTATTTCACCATATAAATCTAGTTCATTCATTCCACTTTGAAGAATATCAGAGAGGATGAGGGTGTTTTTTTTATGTTGATTTTGTTGTTCAAGAAAGTCTAATGCAATTTTTAAAGAATTAATATCAGAATTATAACTGTCATTAATAATACTACAATTGTTGATGCCTTCGTTTAATTCTAATCGCATGGCAACAGGAGTAATACTCAGCATTTTTTCTGATATCACATCATTTTCATAGCCTAAGTATAAAAGGTAACACCATACTTGAATGGCATTTTCAATAGATGCATCATCAACGAATAAAATTTCAATGGAAATTTCTTCTTCTTTATAGGTTGCATATAATGTACTATGTAGTTGCGACTTCTCAACTTTAGTAATTCTAACATCAGCATAACCATCCATACTCCATGTAAAGGATTTTATTCTATCCAATAATTCAGAACGAATGAGTACTTCTTGAATCCTCTTTTGATCTGGTGAATATATGATGGTATCAACCTTAGTGAAAAGCTTTAATTTTTCTCCTGCTTTATGGGTGTTATTAATGAAGTTTTCGCCATGAGCTTCTCCAATATTTGTGAAAATTCCAATATTGGGTTGTATAATCTTTTGAAGCTTATCCATTTCTTCAGGTTCAGAAATACCAGCTTCAATTATTGCCATGTCGTGTTGTGGTTTCATTTGCCAAACACTCAAAGGAACTCCAATCTGACTATTATAACTTTTTGGGCTACGATGGACACTTTTATCGTATTGCAAAACTTGATATATCCATTCCTTAACTATGGTTTTTCCATTACTGCCAGTGATTGCGAGCACAGGGTAGTCCATTTGTGAACGGTGTTGGGTAGCGAGCTGCTGCAATGCTTTTAATGTATCTTTTACTAATATGTAATTAGCATCGGCGCGATATTCTTCTTGTACAGGAATTTCACTAACGACAAAATTTCGTAGACCACGTTTGTGTAAGTTTTTAATGTATTTATGACCATCATTTCTTTTGCTTTTTAGTGCAAAAAAGATGCTATTATTGGCATTAATAAGTTTTCTACTATCAATTAATAATTCATAGATTATCGAATTCTCATTATTATTTCGGTGTAATTCCCCCTTAATTATTTCACTTATTGAAGAGATGGAATAGTTCAATTCCTTCATTTATATGCTCAAGCCTCCTATGCTTTCGTCTGGTTGACTAGGTAGAATCGAAATATCCTCGTCTTTACTATGTTTATCTACAGCTTTTTGAGTTTTTAATGGGTTTTTACCATAGTAGTCATTTGTTTTTCTGTTTTGAATAATATCAGATGCCAAATAAATAGCTTCCCTTAAGCTGCTTTCTGAGGCTTCATTTTTATTCACTAGATCGAGAGCAGTACCATGAGCAGGTGATGTTCTTACAATTGGAAGTCCAGCAGTAAAGTTTACTCCATCTTTAAATGATAAAGTTTTGAATGGAATCAAACCTTGATCATGATACATGGCTAATACAGCATCAAATTTTTGATAATTATTAGAAGCAAAAAAGCCATCAGCAGCATAAGGACCATAAGCAAGAATCCCTGCTTTTTGAGCTTTTTCTATGGCTGGAATAATAATTTCTTGCTCTTCCTTACCTATTAATCCACCATCAGAAGCATGAGGATTTAATCCTAATACTGCAATTTTTGGAGCTCTAATGCCAAAATCATAAATCATAGATTTTTGCATGACTTTCAATTTGGAAAGAATCAGCTCTGATGTGATGGCTTCAGAAACCTCTTTGATAGGAATATGTCCTGTAACTACACCAATCCTTAAGGAATTTGATACCAATAGCATGATATAGTCTTTGGTTTCAAATTTCTCGGCTAAATAATCAGTATGCCCAGCATAGTTAAACTTGTCCGATTGAATATTATTCTTATCTATTGGAGCTGTTACTAAAGCTTGAATATAACCTTTCTGAAGATCACTAACAGCTCTTTCCAATGCTTGATACGCTAGTTCGCCAGCTTCTTTGGTGCTTTTCCCTGGTTCAATATTAATTTCTTTATCATTAACATTTATGATATTGTACTTCTTAATATTTGTACGATCGGTTCTTTTAATGATATTGAAGTTTATTTTAGGCAGATTCATGGAGTTCTGATAAAAATTGGCCACTTTTAAAGAACCATAAAGAATACAATTATAAAGCTCATTCATGCGCTTGTCTTCCAGTGCTTTAAGAATGATTTCGTAATTGATGCCATTAATGTCCCCGTGACTAATTCCAATAGTAGGACGGAAGTCCTTTGCTTGTCTTTTATCCATGCTTTTTGCTTTTGTGCAAATATACAAGATTGTTGGGATTTCCTTTGTTTTAGCCTCCTCATTTCAGTGTAATTTGCAGTTGATTTAGTTCTTTTAACATTTGTATATTTACACAAAATATTTCCATATGATTTTAAGAGGACAGATTGTAGACATTATTGCTCGTGAGATTTTTAAAGGCGAGGTACATGTTGTTGATAATAAGATAACTAATATTATTCCTGATGATTCTATCATTGAAACTAATTATATTTTGCCAGGTTTGATAGATGCTCACATACACGTTGAAAGTAGTATGTTGATCCCATCGGAGTTTGCTCGTTTGGCAACAGCACACGGAACAGTAGCTACAGTTAGTGATCCTCACGAAATTGCCAATGTAATGGGAATTGAAGGAGTTAATTTCATGATAAAAAATGGAAAACAAGTTCCTTTTAAGTTTTACTTTGGTGCACCCAGTTGTGTGCCAGCTACTACTTTTGAAACCAGTGGAGCGAGTATTGATAGTTCACAAATTGAGAAGCTGTTGGCTAATGATGATATTAAATATCTTTCGGAAATGATGAATTTTCCTGGAGTATTATTTAATGATGAGGAGGTCTGGGCAAAAATAAATGCTGCGAAAAAACATGATAAACCTATTGATGGGCATGCGCCAGGATTGGCTGGAGATGATTTAGCTAAATATGCAGCTGCGGGAATTAGTACTGATCATGAAAGTGTAACGGTGAAAGAGGCCATTGAAAAAATAAAATTAGGAATTAAGCTACAAATAAGAGAGG
>JADGDY010000055.1:0-13413 GCA_016744655.1 Bacteroidales bacterium
GGTTTATACAATGCTGGATTTCCTGAAAGTGTAGACAAAGTTAAAGGAGTTACAAAATCCCTAGCCGACTCTGACATAACCACCTGTACTTCCGCACCTTCTTTTTTTAGCAATCGTACTAATATTGGAATTTTATAGGCAGCAATACTACCTGTTATTCCTAATAAAATCTTCTTATCTTTTAACTGCATGAAATGCTATTTTATCAATTTTAATAAAAATAGAAAAAACTCCTTTCTAATGCCTAACATTAATAAAGGAGTCCATAATGCTTTTTTAAAAAACTACGAAATCTTATTATTCGCAACTTCTTTAGCAGGGTTTCTATAATAAATCTCATCCTCAAGAAACTCTTGAATAGCCAATAAAGTTGGCTTTGGAAGTCTTTCATAGAATTTAGCAATTTCTATTTGCTCTCTATTTTCAAATACTTCTTCCAAATTGTCACCAGTTGTTGAAAATTCTTCAATTTTGCGGTTCAACTCCTCTTTCAAATCTTTACCAATCTGATTGGCTCTTTTAGCTAAAATAGCTATAGATTCGTAGATGTTTTCAGTTGACTCGTCAAAATCTCTTAAGTTTCTGGTTATGGCAACCTTATCGGTTTTAACTTTTTTGTAATCCATATTCTTATTTATTATTATTTTCTTCTTCCTTCTTATTATCTATATCACTCTCTTCGTTCTCATCTGAAACTGAAATATCTCTTCCAATATATGCTGATGCTTCAGCGTGCATTTCATCTGCTTTCTTTCTGTATTCACTCTCTGGATATAGTGCAACAAAATCAACATAAGCACCAATTGATTTAGTAAATCTGTCTTCTTGTTTGGCACTAAAACTCATTAAAGCATAATCATAATAACATTTCATTACATAAAACATGACATCTTCGCGATAATCACTATCATTATAATTCTTCAAATAAGTTTGAAAAGCAGTAATTGCAGCATTATAATCTTCCATTTTATAATATTGCCTTGCTATATCATATTCTTTTCTTTCCAGTTTAGCTTCTAATTCATTAACGATAATCTCAGCATTCACATATTGCTTACTTTCCGGAAATCGAACCATAAACAGCTTCATTTCTTGAATGGCAGCTTTGGTTGTTTCTTGATCAAGCGATGATCGTGGACTATCTAAATAATTACAATATGCACTGTAATAAAGCGCATCTTCGGCCTGTTCACTACTTGGATAGTTTTTATAATACCTCTTAAAATAGTAACTCGCTAGAATATAATCATTTTGCATGAAATAACTCATAGCATACATAAATTCCAACTCTTGTGATTTTGCTGTTCCTTTATAAATTGGAACTATTTGATCCATCAATTGAAGAGCTCTATTATAATCTTTTTGATTATAAAACTCCAATGCCATGGCGTATTTCTCGTCATAGTCGCTACTCTTCAATAGCTTCTGAAAACGACACCCTGAAAACAGGACAACTACACTCACGAACAATATAATACGTACACTATTAATCATGCTGCAAAAATATATGTTTTTATGTAATATAAAACCTTCTTATTTATTATTTTCTAAAAGCAATAAAAATTATCCGGTATTAGTTCTGCAAATATCTACAGTTATTGAAAACACTGGTATTATTTAACGATAATTAACCCTTGAAAATTGTATCTAGAACTGATTTTCTAAGAATAAACCGAGAATAAACAGGTAAATGATCAGAAATAGTTCCTGCTTCTTTCACCACTTTTGCCTCAATACAATTCAAAAATAAGCTATTATAGAAGATATAATCTATTCTTTGAGTAGGAACTTCACTGGAATAAGTAAAACAATTCTTGGGTTCAGAATTATACTTCTCTCTATTAATTGAAGATTTAAGACTGGGGATACCTAATAAACTTGAAATGGTACTTTCGAAAAATGGTTCTTTTGCATACGGAGGAGGGCAATTAAAATCACCCATCAAAATAATAGGAAACTGCTTCTCATACTTTAAATAAATTTTCTCTACTATTTTTGATTGTTTTTCACGAGTAGGCCCATCCCATGCTTCAAAATGTACATTTATTATTAATAAACTATCTGGTCCATTTTTTAACCACACTAATTGAGCTAATCTATCTAAGTAAAAGTCATTGTATAAAAAGCTATTACTTTCAGGTTTAGGTAAAACTAGTCGGTCGTTTGATAAAATTTCTAAATTGGACATCAATGCTTGTCCTGATAATAATTCTCCAAAATGACTTTTTATTGGCCAGTATGGAAACGGTACATATCGTTTATCCCAATTTACAACCATTCCAGCATTTGGATAATGTTGCTTTTTAGCAATTTGTTGATATTGATTCACATAAAATGAGCGATTGGCATTAAAATCGATCTCTTGGAATGCCAATATGTTTATTTTGCTTTGTTTCAATACTGAAATAGCATTATCAAAATTTCTTTTAAAATCCTCCTCTATTCTTTCTTGTGGCAAATTATTTGTCATTCCAGACAAATAGCCCAAATTATAGGTCATTGCCGAAATGGTATCCAATTTATGGATAATAATTTGTTCATATCTGTTTATTTGTTGATATTGGTCAACAGAGTATTTTGAACTACTAGCCCATAAGTAGAATATAAAGAGTAAAATTATTGGAATAAGTAGTAATAGTCGATATCGATAGTTCATATTATTTTAGTTCGAAATAAATATAAAAAAAAAGCTTGTTACCATGGTTGAGTTCTATAAAACCATGTAACAAGCTTAAATCTACTAATCTAATTCTTTTAAATCTTCTAATTCTAAATAGCAGTAGAAACTACTTCGTATCCACTGTAATCGATATCTTCTAATGCTGCTGATTGGTCAGATAACTGAGCACTTTGTGAGAAAATATTTAATTCTGATTCATTATAGTTATTTCTATCGGGCATCTCAAAGCAAAACTGGTCAGGATTTTTGCTCATCGCTTCCTCTTCTAAAAATTCTAAATATTCTTGATATTCGGGAGAATTGATAATTTTTGTCTCGGTACTTTTCTGTGTAAAAACGTTCATAATAATTGTCCTCTCTAATTGTTCGTTAAATAAATAAGCCTAGTTAATCGTAATTCTGTCCAAATATAAGACGAATATGTCCAATATCCAAACTTTATGAGGATTATTTTTTATTTTACAATGTAAAATTTGGAAAGTACTTAATTATTTTTTATCTTATTTATGCTAAAAGCCCCATTATATAAGGGATATCAAGATGCATTTAAGTGATATCCCCTATTTTTTTATTTTTTTATTTTATTTTGAGATTTATATTTCCTTCACATTGGTTTTATTTTTCAAGAGCTGAACAAATTGTTAATAATGTCCAATTATTACACAAATTCGTATTTTCATAATTTCATTAGGTCCAGGTTTCAATCAACTTGGAATATTGCCAATAGGATAAAATTCCATTTATTCACTAAAAACTAGCTAATTCAAAAAGGAATTTAGGTTGCGAAGATTATTTCCTATTTTTGCACTATTAACAAAGCCTATGAATGAATATTTAGATGCCTCTGGAGATGGTTTAAATCCTAGAGAAAAAGAAATGGAGCAAATGCTAAGACCTGGTCAGTTTGAAACTTTCGCTGGACAAGGTAAGGTAGTTGAGAATCTCAATATTTTTGTAAATGCTGCTAAAAATAGAGATGAGGCTATGGATCATGTATTATTACATGGCCCTCCAGGCTTAGGAAAAACGACTCTTTCTAACATTATCGCCAATGAACTTGGTGTAGGAATAAAAGTAACTAGTGGCCCTGTTCTAGATAAACCAGGTGATTTAGCTGGTTTATTAACAAATTTAGATGAACGAGATGTTTTATTTATTGATGAAATTCACAGACTTAGTCCAATAGTAGAAGAATACCTCTATTCTGCAATGGAAGATTATAGAATAGACATCATGATTGAAACTGGACCGAATGCAAGAACTGTACAAATTGATTTGAATCATTTCACATTAATTGGAGCTACTACCCGTTCTGGATTATTAACGGCTCCTCTCCGCTCCCGTTTTGGAATTACTTCGAGGCTTCAATATTATGATGCTTTAACCTTAGAAAAGATTATTATTCGATCTGCTGGAATATTAAATGTACCGATTACTGAGGAGGCTGCTAATGAAATAGCACGAAGAAGTAGAGGAACGCCAAGGATTGCAAATCTACTATTAAGAAGAGTGAGAGATTTTGCCGAAGTTAAAGGAAATGGATCTATTGATTTAAAAATAACTCAATATGCACTCAATTCTTTAAATGTGGACAAGTATGGGTTGGACGAGATGGACAATAGAATATTAAGTACAATAATAGAAAAATTCAAAGGTGGGCCTGTAGGCTTAACAACAATAGCCACAGCAGTTGGTGAAGATTCTGGTACAATAGAAGAAGTTTACGAACCTTTCCTTATTCAAGAAGGCTTTATGATGAGAACTCCTAGAGGAAGACAAGTGACAGATATGGCATATCGACATTTAGGAAAATATCCAAGTATAAAACAAAACGACCTTTTCAATCAAAACCCCACCGGAGATTAGATGAATAAACCTTCTTTTTCAGAATTTATTATTTCAGAATGCAAAAACGAAGGTTTCTTGGATTCCTGCATTAATATACCTAGCGTTTTGTTAAAAGAAAAAGAGGAGTATATAAATTGGATACAAAAAAACTACCACGGAAAAATGTCATATCTAGCCAATCACATAGATATGAGATTCAATCCAGAACTTCTAATGCCAGGGCTTAAAAGCATTATTACAGTAACCCTTAACTATTACCCCGAAGTTAAAATACCAGTTAGCAACAATTATAGATTTGCCAAATATGCTTACGGCAAAGACTATCATGATGTTGTAAAAAGTAAATTAAACAACATTGCCGAAAAGTGTATTCAAGAATTCGGTGACATGCAATATAGAGCCTTTACTGATTCTGCTCCAATTCCCGATAGAATTTGGGCGCAAAAGGGAGGCTTAGGTTGGATAGGGAAAAACACACTCCTTATTAATAAAGAGTATGGTTCATTTTTCTTCATTGGTCATTTATTTATCGACCGTGAATTAGAACCAACTTATAAATCTCATGAGAATTTATGCCTCGATTGTAATAAATGCCTTACAGCTTGTCCAACTCAAGCTCTATATGCACCTTACCAAATGGATGCCAATAAGTGTTTAAGTTACCAAACCATTGAAAACAAATCAGCTGAAAAAGACATTCCTCCAAAACAATTTAGGAATACCATATATGGATGTGACATTTGTCAGGATGTTTGTCCGTATAACAAAAACACAAAACCTCATCATACAAAAGAGTTCGAACCCCACCCTGATTTGCTAAAACTTCGAAAAAAAGATTGGCAAGAACTAAAGCCTATGCATTTTGGAGAGATGTTTAGAGGCTCTGCAGTAAAAAGAGCTGGATTCAAAGGCATCGTTCAAAACATAAAATGGTTAGAAAGTAACTCATAATAAGTTTAATATAGAGTCTCATACTAGTGAAGTTTCTTTTTAAATTATTTATGAAACTTTATCAACAGCAAACCCAAAGAATAAGTATAAATACCCTATATTTGGCGTGGAAAATAAAATTTTAAGATATGGCTTTAGAATTAACAGATGCTAACTTTGAAGAGTTAGTACTTAAATCAGACAAACCAGTAGTTGTTGACTTCTGGGCAGTATGGTGTGGACCATGTAGAATGGTAGGACCAGTTGTAACCGAAATAGGTGAAGATTATCCTGATACTTTAGTAGTTGGAAAAGTAGATGTGGATAACAATCCTGAAACTGCAGCTAAATATGGAATCAGAAACATCCCTACAATACTTTTCTTTAAAAACGGAGAAGTTGTTGACAAGCAAGTTGGTGCAGTTCCTAAGCAAGTTTTAGTTGGTAAAATAGAGCCTCTTTTTTAAGAATCTACAACTAAATATCTCAAGAAAATAAATTTAGCTGTCTTTTCTGGAAAAGTAACCAGACAAGACAGCTTTTTTAGTATTTAATTATGAGCTTTACAATAGACAGACAGCAGATAGAAAGATATAGTAATTTAGAATTACTAGCTAAACAAGTTGTTGAAGGGTTTATAACCGGTCTTCACAAAAGTCCTTTCCATGGATTTTCAGTGGAATTTGCTGAACACCGTCTCTATAACAATGGAGAATCAGTAAAACATATAGATTGGAAATTATTTGGACGAACCGATAAGTTATTTGTAAAACGATATGAAGAAGAAACTAACCTTAGATGTCAAATTATATTAGATACTTCGTCATCTATGTTTTACCCTCCCCTAAAAGAATATTCTATAGAGACTCAGAATAAAATATCTTTCTCAGCGATAGCTTCTGCAGCAATTATTAATATCTTGAAAAAACAAAGAGATGCCATTGGACTGAGCTGTTTCAATACCCAATTAGACGAGCACACAGAAGCCAAGTCAAATTCTGCTCACATCAATTATCTTTATCAGATATTAAGTAAGCAGATAAACAATCGACCAAGTGAAAACAAAGAAACTAATGCAGCTCAAATTCTACATCAATTAGCTGGAACTCTACATAAGAGGAGTCTTATTATTTTGTTTAGCGATATGTTTGAGAATATGTTAGAAATGGATGATTTCTTTGATTCTCTAAGACACTTAAAACACAATAAACATGAAATCATTATCTTTCATACTCATGATAAGAATACAGAGTTAGATTTTGATTTCAATTATCAACCTAAACGATTTGTAGATTTAGAAACTGGAGAAGTTATCAAATTACAACCAACCGAAATTAAAGAGGCATATCAAGAAAGAATGGGAGCTTTTGAGAATCAGCTTAAACTAAAATGTGCTCAATATTCTATTGATCTAGTATCTGCAGATATAAATGAGGGCTTCAATCAAATTCTTTACCCTTTTCTAAACAAAAGGAAGAAGCTTTACTAAATTTATAACTTTCGAAATATGTAGACATAAAAAAAGCAGGCCAGTGGCCTGCTTTTTTTATGGGTTGCTGTGATTACCGAACCAGCATTACGGTACCAACTTCACTTCCTTTCTTTCCAGGAGCAGAAGTTCCTTGACCTTGATAATCTATCCTCCATACATAGTTTCCAGCAGGACATGCTTCACCATCAACATCACCATCCCAACCTTCGTGGATATCATAAGTTTCAAACAACATTTTACCAAACCTATCGAATATCATCATATGGAATTCGACACTTGGATCAGAAGTAATAGGTTTAAATGTTTCATTTAATCCATCAGCATTTGGTGTAAATGCAGTTGGCATAAAAATTCGACCATTACACAATGAAATATACCCAGTATCACTAACCTCACAACCTGGGTTTCCAACAATAACGGAATAGGTTCCTGTTTCGTAAGCTGTAATAACACGAGTTCTAAATCCATTATTCCATATATAATACTCCGAACCATCACCTCCTCCGGCATCTAATTTAACAGGCTCACAGGAATACATAAACAAAGAATCACCAAGATCTACCAAAGGAGTAGGATAAACATCTATAGTAAATTCAGTTGAATCTAAACAACCAAATTCACTTTCTCCAATTAACCAATAATCCGAAGTTTCAATCGGACTAAAAAACACAGTATCTCCATGAACAATATTTGTTGTATCATCTTTTGATACCCAAGTATAAGAATTAGCGCCAGAGGCCTCTAGTGTTATAATTGAATCTCTACAAATTGCTAATAACTCTGGTAGAACTGAAGGCTTAGAAAGAGGCATATAAACTAATTTAATAGTATCCTGTGCACTTCCACAAGGAAGATATCCTTCAATATCAATAATTAAATGAACAACTACAGTATCGTAAGGGTCAATATTACTGTCGTAATAAATAGGAGAAAGAATAGTATCATTTGAAAAATAACCTGATGCGCTTGAAGAAGTCCATTTTATTGAAGAATAATAAGAAGCACTCATCATTAAACTATCTACTTCATACATATTGTCATTTTTTGGACTTGTACAAATAGAATCATGACCAATAGTAGACACTACTGGTAATGGTGTAACATCAATTTGTATAGTAGTCATTTCAGATTCGCCACATTGATTGCTCCAAATTGCTGCATATATTGTAGTATCTAATGGTTGAGACACTTCAACTTCTAAGCCATTTAAATCTAAAGAAATTAATTGCTCACTGTCAACGATATACCAACTAATTGTATCACCTACGCCATCATCTGAAGCAGTTAAAGTGATATTAGACCCAAAATCATAACATATTACTGTATCTGGTGAAGCTACAATATTGCTTGAAGGTTGAGGATCAGGGATAAAAAATACGGTATCAGAAATACAATTTGTAATATTTAAATCTAGCACACATGAATTTACCCATTGAGCATAATAAATTGTAGTTTCATTTTGTTTCTCAACAAAAATATTATCGCCTACCCCTATTTGGTCACTAACTTCAGAAGAGCATTCATTCATATACCACGCAATATAGGGTTCACCAAACCCACCTCCACCACCTTGTCCTACTAAATTGATCATAGTAGTATCAGCAGTACAAACAGATTCAGGCAAGGCTGAAACACTTGTTAGAGGGCTAGGCAGATGTTTTACAGTTAAATAAACAGTGTCAGAATATTCTGTTCCACAATTATTATAAACTTCTGCATAATAATTTCCTTCATGATCAATTGTTATGGGATCAAACTCTAAAACAGAATTTATTTCACCAGGTATAATAGTATAAACAAGTCCATTTTTTTCTTTAAACCACCATCTAAACTCAAGTTTTTCACCTACTGATTCTGAAAGGTCATAAGCTGTATAATCCCCTTCACAAAAAGCTAAAGAAGTTAAAGGAGGGACATAACTAGGTGCTGTAATCACATCAAGTTTAACTGTTTCAGTTGTTTCATTCCCACAATAATCAGTTATTTCACAATAGTAATCTCCTTCATCAGCATATCCTACATTTGGAATCTCCAAAACAGAACCTGTTCCAACAACTGTAACAGGATTAGTTTTATACCAAGTATATTCAACAAATTCAGTAGTTATTGCATCCACTTCAAAAGTCGCAGTTTCTTGTAGACAAACATCCACTGGACTAGGTTGAACATTGATTATTACTGTATCTAATACTGTTATTGTTATTGTGTCACTATAAATAGCCGATTCGCAATAATTTCTAATTGCAACATAATAATTTGCATTTGCAGCCAGACCATCAATAATTAAGGTGTTATTATTAGGCAAGAAATTACTACTTAGTGGAAATCCATTTTTATACCACCTGGTTGTTATAGGTTCTAAGCCTAATGGATTAACCATTAATGTTAAATTACCACCTTTACACATTGTAGAATCGGAAAAACTATCTGATTCCCCAAAATAAGGATCTTCTAACATTATTAAAGGAATTATAGCAGAAGTATCGCTATCACATTCATTAGTTACAGAACAATAATAACCACCCACATCAGCTAAACCAACAGGATCAATAATTAAAATTGAATCGTTTTCATCACTTAAGGGACCATTACTATCAAACCATTGATAATCTAGCGGATATTCACCAAATGCTTCAATCCATATCTCGGCACGTTCACCTTCACAGACTTCAATAAATTCAGGAATACTATTAATTGTAGCAGGAATATTAATTTCTAATTGTTTTCTTGAACAATCACTCCCTCCACATTCATTTACCCATTTAGCTGAATATACCATATTGCTTTGTGGAATTGGAGAAATATAAACAAATGTATCTGCAGTAATCCACTTTGGTTCAGCATTACAATCTAAACCTTCAATCCAGTAGATTGAATCTCCACTACCTCCATGCGCAGTTAAAAGTATAGAATCATAGGCATCTGAACAAATTCCATTAAAATCAAAAGATAAACTATCCATAGCCACAGGAGGACCAGAAACGATAATCGTTACGGAATCACAAGCACTTATTCCACATTCATTTTGCCATCTTGCAAAATAAGTAGTAGTTACTTCTGGAGGAGTTATCGTATATACTGTATCAACTAGAACAGTGTCCAATACGCCTCCACAAGAACCAGTATACCATGATATCGAGTCCCCATAACCACCAATTACGACTAAATCAATTAAATTAGGATGTGTTTCACAGATATTGGTATCACTTGCAGTAACATTCACTGGTGCAACAATATCTCCTAATATATTAACCCTCACTGTATCACTTGATATTCCATCAGAACACTGATTACTAACTATACAGAAATACCTAAAGGTAGAATCATCAGCAAGTACAGGAGCGAAATTTAAAGAATTACTAATCTCTCCTAACATTTCATTTGTTACCCCTGAATTATTAATATTGTACCATTGATAAGCAATTGGTATAGATCCATTTGCTTGAATACTGAAATCAGCATCACCATTTACACAAGATAAAATATCGATTGGTTGCTCTATTATATATGGGATAGTATCTACATTAACACTAACTGTATCAGTAGAGACCATACCACAATAATTTGTCACTGTACAATAATAATCTCCCCTATTAACAAAACTTACCGGATATATTAAAACAGAAGTATCAGTATAGGCCATTTCTTCTCCATTAAAAAACCATTGATGGTATAATGTAGAAGAACCATTTGCCTCCATTGTCAATAACACACTATCTCCTTCACAAATTAATGGTTCAACAATAGGGTTAATTAAAATTTGAGGCAATAAAGTCATCTCTAATACAACGCTATCAGTAGTGATAGTTTCACAAGCAGTAGATATTACACAACGATAACTACCAGTATCGGCTGCCACAACATCAAGAAGAGTTAAGGTATCGTAAATAGCATCAGAAATAACGACCCCATTAAACAACCACTGATAGTTTACTTCACTAATCGACTGGCTATCATCAACTTCAACATAATATTGCACAGTATCCTGCCCTTCGCAGATACCATTATTAAGGCTATAAGGACCTGTGACACTTATAGAACCATCAACATAAATCTCATGAGTTAAACATTCTGAAAAAGACTGTTCTGGTCCACAATATTTTTCCCAACGAACAGAATAAGTAGTTTGTATATTGGGGATTATTCCCATGGCAAATAAATCTAAAGTATCGCCAGTCCCAAGATAAATAGCGCTAAGCGGGTTGGAACAAATATCTCCTTGATACCAAACTAATGAATCTCCAGAACCACCTTCTGCTACTAAATACAATTCATCAGAATAATTAAAACAAATGGTATCTGAATTAGAAAAAACAGAATCAGGCATTATAGGTTCATCTTTAATAAAGATGGTTACAGAATCACAGGCACTAACAGCACAAGGAGTTTCCCATCTAGCATAATAAGTTGTAGTAACATCGGGAACAGAAATGGCTAATACAGTATCAGTAGAAATAGAGAGTAAATCTCCTTCACAAGCTCCTGTATACCATCTAATAGAATCCCCTACTCCTCCATATACAGATAATAGAATATCCGTTGGATAATTGGTACACAAGTTATTTGTATCAGAGATTATGGAATCCATTGCTACCACTTGAGGATACATAAATAAGCTCACGGTATCACTATTTAATTCACTACATTCATTATTAAAAACACATAAATATCTATATGAAGTATCCTCAAATAATACTGGGGCAATTGTCAATGTATTTCCGATCTCTCCAGGAAGAACAAATAGTTCATCTGCAGCATTCATTTTATACCATTGATAGAACAATGGAGTTGAACCATCAGCAATAGCTTCAAAAGTTGCTGTCCCATTTAAACAAGCGATTTGATCTTCTGGTTGCTGTAGAACATAAGGGATTGTATCAACCTCAAAACTAACTGTATCAGTGGACACCATCCCACAAAAATTAGTAACAGTAGCAAAGTAAGTTCCTGAATGTGAAAAATCTACAGATGCGATATTTAGAGATGTATCAACATTAGGTAGAGCCACATTGTTAAAATACCACTGATATTGTAACTCTGAAGATCCAATAGCTTGGAAATTTAGGTTTATCGAATCACCTTCACAAATTGTATCCAATAATACTGGTTGTATAGTAATTTCAGGGTATAAAGTCATTGAAAGTTTTACACTGTCTGAATTAACTATTCCACAATTATGATTCACTTCACAATAGTAGTATCCAGTATCAGCAGCAGTTACATCCAATAATGTAAGAGTATCACTTTCAAAACCACTCATTAAGACACCATCGAAATACCATTGATAAGTCGATTCACTTATAGATTGGCTTTCATCTACTTCTATATAATACTGAACAGTATCTTGACCTTCACAGATACCATTAACAACTGATGGGCCTATTATACTTACTGTTCCATCAACATTAATTGTATAAGTTAAGCAATCAGAATATGCTTCGTCAGATCCACAATACTGTTCCCATCGTACAGAATAAACAGTTTTCGCTGTTGGAATAATACCTAAATCAAATAAATCCAAAGTATCTCCAGAAACTAAATAAATTGCATTTGTAGGATCATTACAAACATCTCCCTGATACCAAACTAAAGAATCTCCTGAACCTCCTTCTGCATATAAATACAACTCATTATTATAATCAAAACAAATTGTGTCTGAACTTGCATAAATCGTGTCTGGTTTTACCGGATCTTCCTTAATAGTTATTATAATAGAATCACAATTACTCTCTCCACATGGAGTTATCCATTTAGCATAAAATGTTGTTGTTAACAGTGGAACAGGAATTGAAAAAGTTGTTTCTTTCGTAGTTGCCAACAAATCTCCGTTACATTGATTTTCATACCATTTTATAGAATCTCCAGATCCTCCTATTACTGATAAAATAATATCTGTTGGATAATTAATACAAAGGTTATTAGTATCAGATACTAAAGAATCCATTGCCATTACAGGAGGATACATTGCTACACTAGCAGTATCACTATTACTATCTGAGCATGAATTTGAAACAACACAATAATAATCAAATGCGGTATCTGTAACTTGAACATTTAAAATCCTATATAGACTACTAGTTTCTCCAATTAACTCAGTAGATACATGAGCATTATCAATTTTAAACCATTGATATGACAGTGGAACACTTCCTTCAGCAGCAACTAAAAATTCTGCAGTTTCGTTCAAACAAAGAATTGTATCATTAGGTTGATTCGTTACAACAGGTAAGGAATCGACCACTACCGAAACTACATTTGATGTATCTTCACCACATCCATTATAAGCAATACAATAATAATCACCTGAATGATTATAAGATGCAGGATCAATGATAAATAAACTATCAGTTACAGCAGTTAGAGCATCATTAAAATACCATGAATAATTAACTGTAAGGGATCCTTCGCCTTGTACAAATAATGTATCACTACCTCCCTCACAAAGTAGACTAGGGCTGACAGG